>NZ_JAPNNL010000090.1 GCF_027620315.1 Nonomuraea corallina
GGACGCTCGACGGCGTCCGCCTCGCGGTCCGCCCAGTCGTTGAGCGCCATCCCCGCCCAGTACAGGAGCACCGAGGCCAGGGCCAGGCCCGCCGCCGGACGCCGTCCCGCGGCGGCGGCCCCCGCCATGGTGTCCCCGGGCACCGACAGGGCGGCCGGGGCGCGGACCAGCTCCAGCAGCGCTCTCATGCCAGCTCCTCGGCGAAGGCGCACAGCCGGGCGTACTGGGCGGCCAGGGCGTGCTCGCCCGTCCCCAACGGGCTCTTGAAGAAGTACCCGAGCTCGGGCAGGACGCCGCGCCGCCCCTTCTCGTGCGCGCGGCCGACCAGCCGGGCCAGATCCAGGACGAGCGGTGCGGCCAGCGCCGAGTCGCAGCCCTGCCAGGTGAACTGCAACGTCATCCGGACGCCGAGAAAGCCCTCGAAGCTCACGTGGTCCCAGGAGGTCTTCCACTCCCCGAGGTCCGGGACGTAGTCGATGTGCGTCTCGCCCTCCACGGGCTCTCCGAGGACCTTGGCGACGACCTGGTCCTTCGAGAGCCGCTTGCTGGACCTGGCGGCCGGATCGGCGAGCGTCGCCCCGTCGCCGCCGCCGAGCAGGTTGAGCCCGGACCAGGAGCGGACCCGCAGCGCCCGGTCGGCGAACATGGGCGCCAGCGCGCTCCTGACCAGGGTCTGCCCGGTCTTGCCGTCGCGTCCCGCGTACGGCACGCCCCGCCGGTCGGCGAGCTGGGCCAGGGCGGGCAGGGTGGGCCCGGTGGAGGGGGTGAACTCCACATAGCCGCATCCCGCCTGGAACGCCGCGTAGGCGTACAGCGAGCTCGGCGGCAGGACGTCGTCCCCCGCCGCGAGCCGCGCCTCCAGATCGGCCAGCCTCCCGAACTCCGGGCGGGGTTCCACCGGAGGCTCGGTCGACGACACGTTGACGACGACCACCCGGGCCAGTCCGTGCCGGGCGCGGAAGCCGGTGATGTCGTCGATCAGCCGGGTCGCGGGCGGTCCGCCGCCGGGGACGTGGCCCGGCCGGATCTCGGCGTCGGCGGCCTCCAGGTCGGAGGCGAGCAGCTCCGGCAGGTCCGGTGAGATGACCTCCGCTCTGCCCAGCTGCTCGGCGCGCTTGCGCAAGGACGTCTCGGCGATGTCGTGGCCGCCGAAGACCAGGTCGGTCAGCGGGACCAGCCGCCCGGGAAAGCCGGGGGACTCGCTCACGCAGCCGCGGGGTGACGCCGCTCCCGCCCTGATGGCCGCGGCGCCCACGATGGCGGTCGTCGCCACGGACCCTCGTGCCCCGATGAGCCACACACCGAGCTTGTCCATGAAAGCTCCATCGTGTCCGGACCACCCCGCACACGCAGGTATCCGATAAGTGAGTCTTTGCGATGGTAAGAGCTAGTAATGTCGATGGTCAAGTATAAGTAGGCTCATCGCTGCCCTATCTTCACCCGATTCTCGGCAGTCACTGCCGGCCCAGCGTGTGATCAACGGGGAGCTTACGCCGTTTCGTGTCCGGCTTTTGCTTGACCGCCGATATAAGCCCGCTTAGCATCCCGCTCCATGAGGGATGAGCCTGAAACTTTCCGGCGGCCTCTGAGCAGGGGACGGGGAGGCTGACCGGATGCTGAGCATGCGGGGCATCGGCAAGAGCTTCCTGGGCGTACGGGTGCTGTCAGGGGTGGACCTGGCCGTGACGGCCGGTGAGGTCCACGCCGTCGTCGGCGAGAACGGCGCCGGCAAGTCCACCCTCATGAAGATCGTCTGCGGGGTCCACCCGCCGGACGAGGGCACGATCGAGCTCGACGGCCGGCCCGTCCGCTTCGGCCATCCACTCGAGGCGCGGCGCTCCGGCATCGCGATCATCTACCAGGAGTTCAACCTCCTGCCCGAGCGCACCGTCGCCGAGAACGTGTTCCTCGGGCGCGAGCCCGTCAGGCGCGGCCTGGTCGACCGGGCCGCCATGGAGGAGGCGACCGCGCGGCTCCTCGGCGAGCTGGGCGAGGACGCCTTCGGCCCGCGCGACGTCGTCAAGCGCCTGCCGGTGGCCCAGCAGCAGATCGTCGAGATCGTCAAGGCGCTGTCGGTGGACGCCCGGCTCGTCGTCATGGACGAGCCCACGGCGGCGCTCGCCGAGCACGAGGTCGAGTCGCTCTACCGGCTGATCGGGCGGCTCAGGGAACGCGGCGTGGCCGTCCTGTACATCTCCCACCGATTACGCGAGGTGTTCGACCTCGCCGACCGGGTCACCGTGCTCAAGGACGGCTCGCGCGTCACCACGCTCCCGATCGGCGAGGTGACCCCCGCAGAGCTGATCCGCCTGATGGTGGGCCGGGATCTCGGCGCCTACTTCCCGCCCCGCTCGGCCCGAGCCGGCGAGGTGCGCCTGCGGCTGCGCGCGGCCGGCAACCGCAAACTCCGCGACATCGACCTCGACCTGCGGGCCGGGGAGATCGTCGGCATCGCGGGCCTGCAGGGGTCCGGCAGGTCGGAGCTCGCCAGAGCGATCTTCGGCGCGGAGCCCTTCACCACGGGAGAGATGACCCCGGCGCGCCCCCGCTCGGTCCGGGAAGGCGTGGCCCTGGGCATCGGGCTCGTGACCGAGGACCGCAAGGCCGAAGGGCTCGCGCTGCGCCAGTCCGTGCGCGACAACGTCCTGCTCGTCGCCCGCGCGGTGGGCGCGGGGAACCGCGCCGGCGTCCGCGACCTGCTCGAACGGGTACGCCTCGCGCCCGTGCGCCGGGACCAGGAGGTCCGCTACCTGTCCGGCGGCAACCAGCAGAAGGTCGTGCTCGTCAAGTGGCTGACGATGGCGCCGCGGGTGCTGCTGTTCGACGAGCCGACCCGGGGGATCGACGTCGGGGCCAAGGCCGCCGTCCACGACCTGATGCGCGAGTTGGCGGACGACGGCATGGCCATCATGATGATCTCTTCCGAGCTGCCCGAGCTCATCGGCATGAGCGACCGCGTCGTCGTCCTACGCGACGGCCGCGTCGCGGGCACGCTGCCCGCCGGCGCCTCCGAGGAGGCCGTCATGCGCCTGGCCGCGGGAGAGGCGGCCTGATGGATCTCCTCACGCGCGCCCGCGGCCCGGCGCGCGGCGGCCTGGCGGCGCACCTGCGCGAACCCACGCAGGTGCTGTTCCTCGCGCTGCTCGGCCTGGTCGCGGCCGGCTGGGTCCTCGTCGCGCTCGACGGCGGCCAGTTCCTCACCCTGGAGAGCGTCGTCGGGATCCAGCAGCGCTCCGCGGCCCTCGGCATCGTGGCCGTCGGGCAGACGCTGGTGATCCTGGCCGGGTCGCTCGACCTGTCGGTGGCGTACCTGATCAGTCTGGCCTCGCTGGTCGCGGCGGAGATCATGGCGGGCCAGGACGGGAACATCGGGCCGGCGGTCGCCGCGGTGCTGGCCGTCAGCGCCCTGGTGGGGCTGGTCAACGGGCTGGTCATCACCAGGCTCCAGGTCCACGCCTTCATCGCCACGCTCGGGGTCGCCCTGATCATCAGAGGCGCCCTCGACCACCTCTACGACGGGCCCGCGGGCCGGGTGCCCGAGTCGTTCCAGGTCCTCGGCTACTCCCGGATCGGGCCGGTCCCGGTCTCCGCGCTGCTCTGGGCGGGCGTGGCCGTGCTGGCCTGGCTCCTGCTGAGCAGGACCCGGCTCGGCTACCGCATCTACGCGGTCGGCGGCGACGAGGAGGTCGCCCGCCTGTCGGGGATCCGCACCGGACGGGTCGTCGTGCTCGCCCACGTGCTGTGCTCGGTCTGCGCCGGCGTCGCGGGCCTGCTGCTGGCCGCCAGGCTCGGCGCCGGGGCCCCCACGGTGGGCACCGACGGCGGCTACGACCTGGAGTCCATCGCCGCGGTCGTGCTCGGCGGGACCGCGCTGGCCGGCGGCAAGGGCGGCGTGGCCGGGACCGTGGGCGGAGTCCTGCTGCTGGCCGTCCTGGACTCCATCTTCAACCAGCTCGAGGTCAACTCCTTCGTCAAGGACGTGGTGCGCGGCGTGGTCATCGTCGTCGCGGTCGCCGTCTACGCCCGGCGCACCCGGGGACGGCGCGCATGAGGCGGGCGCTTCCCATCCTCGCGGTCCTCGCGGCGCTGCTCATCGCGATCGCCCTCGTCAACCCCCACTTCCTGGAGCCCGCCGGATTCCTGGCGTTCCTCAAACGGGCCGCGCCGCTGGTGATCCTCGCCGCGGGACAGTACTTCGTCATCGTCTCCGGCGAGTTCGACCTGTCGGTCGGCTCGCTGGTGACGGCCGAGGTGGTGATCGCCGCGCGTCTCATCGACGGCGACGAGTCCGCCACCTGGCCGGTCCTCGCCCTGCTGGTCGTCACCGGGCTGCTCGTGGGGCTGGTCAACGGCGTCGTCACCACCAGGCTGCGGGTGCCGTCGTTCATCGTGACGCTCGGCATGCTGCTCATCCTGTCCGGGGCGGTGTTCCTGTGGACCGGCGGCGCGCCGCGCGGCGCGCTGTCGGATGGCTTCCGCGTCTTCGGCCGCGGCGGCCTCGGGCCGGTGCCGTGGTCGGTGCTGATCCTCCTGGTCCTGGGCGCGACGGCGATCCTGCTCATGCGCGCCGACTTCGGCAGGACGCTGATGGCCGTCGGCGACAACGAGCGCGCCGCGGCGCTGTCCGGGGTCCGGGTGCACCGGGTCAAGATCTTCGCCTTCATGCTCTCCGGCCTGGCGGCCGCCGTGGCGGCGATCCTGCTCGGCGGTTTCGCCGGCGTCTCGGCCCAGGTCGGTCAGGGCCTGGAGTTCTCGGCCATCACCGCCGTCGTCCTCGGCGGCGTGGCGCTCGGCGGGGGCCGCGGCTCCGTGCCGGCCGCCATGGCCGGGGCCGTCACGCTGGAGGCGCTGTTCACCCTGCTCAACCTGTACGGGATCTCGGGGGCGCTGGAGTTCACCGTGCAGGGCGTCATCATCATCGCCGCGGTATCGGCGGCAGCCGTCCGGCTTCCCCGGAAGTCCACCCCCCGAACAGGAGACGCACATGCCGCGTCCTAAGGCCGCGATCGCCGTACTGGCCGCGCTCGTCATCGCCGGCTGCACCACCGACAAGCCGGCCACCACCCAGTCAGCGGCGCCCGCCACGAGCAGTCAGGACTCCGGCACGGGCGCGCAGTCCGAGTTCTTCGTCCAGGCGGACTTCGACGCCCAGCTGGCCATGCGCTCCAAGACGCCGCAGGGTCCCGCGGACAAACCCTGGGAGCAGGCCATCGACCCGGAGATGATCGACACGTCACGGTACAAGAAGGACGGGCCGTACCACCTGTGCTTCTCCAACGCGGCGGTCGACAACCCCTGGCGGCAGGTCGGATGGAAGACGATGCAGGCCGAGGTGGGCCTGCACGAGGAGATCGGGAAGTTCACCGCGCTGGACGCCGAAGGCAAGGACGACAAGCAGATCTCCGACATCGCCGAGCTGCAGGCCAAGGAGTGCGACGCGCTGATCGTCTCGCCGAACACCACGGCGACGCTCACCCCCGCCGTGACGGCCGCCTGCGCGAAGGTGCCCGTCATCGTGTTCGACCGGGGCGTGGAGACGGACTGCCCGGTGACGTTCATCAAACCCATCGGCGGCTACGCCTTCGGCGCCGACGCCGCCGAGTTCCTGACCGAGAAGGTGCCGGCGGGCGGGAAGGTGCTGGCGCTGCGCATCCTGCCCGGCGTCGACGTGCTGGAGACCCGCTGGTCGGCGGCGAAGGCGGTCTTCGACGACAGCCGCCTCCAGGTGGTGGGGGTGGAGTTCACCGACGGCGACGCCGCCAAGACCAAGAGCATCGTCAGCGACTACATCCAGCGGCACGGCACGATCGACGGCGTCTGGATGGACGCGGGCGCCACGGCGGTGGCCGCGATCGAGGCGTTCGAGGACGCCGGATTGCCGGTGCCGCCGATCAACGGCGAGGACCAGCAGGACTTCCTGCAGAAGTGGAAGGACGCCGGGCTCACGGCCGTCGCGCCCACGTACCCGACCTACCAGTGGCGCACCCCGATCATCGCCGCGCTGAGGATCCTGCGGGGCGAGGAGGTGCCGGGGGAGTGGAACCTGCCGCAGCCCAAGGTCACCAGCGAGAACCTGCAGACCTACCTCAAGCCCGACATGCCGCCGCTGCACTACGCGCTGTGCGGGTGTGAGGACCTGCCCGGGTTCCCCGAGGACTGGGGCGGGAAGAAGGGCTGACCGGCCCCTGCCCGCGAGCCGACTTCCCGCGAGCCGACTTCCGTGAGCCGACGACGGAGAGGGACGCCATGTTCTCGATCGGAGTGAACACCTGGGTCTGGGTCTCCCCGCTGACCGACGACGAACTGGCGCGGCTCGCGCCCCGCATCGCCCGGTGGGGCTTCGACGTCATCGAGCTGCCCGTCGAGCGGCCCGGCGACTGGAACCCGGACCGGGCCGCGGCGCTCCTGGCCGAGCACGGGCTGGCCGCGTCCGTGGTGCTGGTCATGCCGCCGGGCCGCGAGCTCGTGGCCGCCTCCCCGGACACCGTCCGCGAGACCCAGGACTACCTGCGGCACTGCGTCGACGTGGCGGTGACCGTCGGCTCCCCGGTGATCGGGGGGCCGGCGTACGCCTCCGTCGGCCGTACGTGGCGGCTGTCACCAGACGAACGCCGGGAGGTCTACGCGGAGCTGCGCGAGCATCTGCGGCCTGTCCTGGACCACGCGGCCGAGCGCGGGGTGAAGCTCGCCGTCGAACCGCTCAACCGGTACGAGACCAGCCTCGTCAACACCGTCGAGCAGGCGCTCGACGCGCTGCCGGAGGACTGCCACCTGGCACTCGACGTCTACCACATGAACATCGAGGAGAAGGACCCCGCCGAGGCGGTGCGGCTGGCGGGGGATCGCGTCGCGCACGTGCAGGTGTGCGGCACCGATCGCGGCACGCCGGGAGCCGACCGCTTCGACTGGCCGGGCTTCACCCGGGCCCTGCGCGACATCGGCTATGAAGGGCCGCTCGTCATCGAGTCGTTCACCGCGCACAACCGGACCATCGCCACCGCCGCCTCCATCTGGCGACCCCTCGCCGAGACCCAGGACGGGCTGGCCGTGGACGGCCTCGCCTACCTGCGGACCCTGTGACACCCACCTGAAAGTTTCATACTTATCCTGCCAGATGACGGCCACCAGAGCAGTCTCCGTCGTCTTGACCTGCGGATATCAATCCACGCTCGCCGGATGAGTGAGCGGTGCTGGTTTTCAAGCGCTTGATAAGCATGCTTAATGAGGTCTGTGGCGAGGCGGGCACGCCTCACGCCCTCCCTCGCCACCCCCGACTCCCGACCCGTGCCGGCACCCCCCAGGAGATCCTTCATGCGAAGATCACGCCTGCTCCCCGCCTTGGTCGCAGCCTTGTCCGGGCTGTTGCTGTCCTTGTCGCCACTGGTGGGCCACGCGTCCGCGGCGCAGTTCAGGGTGCTGCTGTTCACCGAGACGGCGAGCGGCGCCTACCGGCACGACTCCATCTCCGCGGGTGTCACCATGTTCCAGCAACTGGCCGCCGCCAACGACTTCCAGCTCGACCACAGCGAGAACTCCGCCGTCTTCACCACCGCGACGCTGAACTCCTACGACGCGGTGATCATGTTCCAGACCAGCGGCATGGTGTGGGACAACGACGCCCAGCGCCAGGCCTTCCAGGCCTACGTGCGCAGCGGCAAGGGCGTCGTCGCCGTCCACAACGCCACCGACATGAACGTCGAGGCGCAGTTCCCCTGGTGGGACCAGGTCGTCCTGGCAGGCGCCCACATGACCGCGCACTCGTCGATCCTCCAGGGCACCGCCAAGGTGGCCGACAAGACCCACCCCTCCACGGCGGGGCTGCCGGACCGGTGGGTGCGGACGGAGGAGTGGTACAACTTCGACAAGAACCTGCGGGGCTCGGTCCACGTCCTGGTGACCGCGGACGAGACCACGTACGACGCGGGCCCGAGCAGGATGGGCGCCGACCACCCGATCTCCTGGTGCCACAACCCGGAGGGCGGCCGGGTGTGGGCCACCGCGATGGGCCACCAGGCGTCCTCCTACTCCGAGCCCCTGTTCCAGCAGCACCTGCTGGGCGGCGTGCGGTGGGCGGCGGGCGCGGCGGCCGGCGACTGTGGCGGCACGGTCGCGGCCCGGTTCCAGAAGGTGACCCTCGACGGCGCGCCGGACCAGCCGATGGAACTGGACGTGGCCGCCGACGGCAGGGTCTTCTACATCTCGCGCTCCGGCAAGGTGAACCTGATCCCCGCCAACGGCGGCGGCACGCGCGTCATCGGCACCCTGCCGGTGTACGACGGCGGCGAGGACGGCGGCGTCGGCCTGGCGCTGGACCCGGGCTTCGCCACCAACGGCTGGATCTACCTCAACTACTCGCCGGCCGGCGGCGCTGAGGTGAACCGGGTGTCGAGGTTCACCTTCAACGGGACCAGCCTCGACCTGTCGAGCGAGAAGAAGCTGATCGAGGTTCCCGCGTACCGCAACGTCGACGAGCCCGGCCACACGGGCGGCTACCTCGCGTTCGGCCCCGGCGGGAACCTGTACATCGGCCCCGGCGACGACACCAACCCCCACGCGTCCAGCGGGTACGCCCCGATCGACGAGCGGCCCGGCCGGGAGCACTACGACGCCCAGCGGTCCTCGGCCAACACCAACGACCTGCGCGGCAAGATCCTGCGCATCCACCCCGAGACCGACGGCACCTACACGATCCCGTCCGGCAACCTGTTCGCGCCCGGCACCGCCAAGACCCGGCCGGAGATCTACGCGATGGGCTTCCGCAACCCGTTCCGCTTCTCGGTCGACAAGGTGACGGGCTGGATCTCGGTGGGCGACTACGGCCCCGACGCGGGCGCCGCGAACCCCAACCGCGGCCCCGAGGGCACCGTCGAGTGGAACCTGATCAAGCAGCCCGGCTTCTACGGCTGGCCGTACTGCGTCGGCAACAACCTCCCGTACAACGACTACAACTTCGCCACCAACACCTCCGGCGCGAAGTTCAACTGCGCGGCCCCGGTCAACGACTCGCCCAACAACACCGGGCTGACCAACCTGCCGGCGGCCAGGGCCGCGACCGTGTGGTACGACTACCACGCCTCGACCGCGTTCCCCGAGATCGACTGCTGCGGCGGCGCCGCCCCGATGGGCGGCCCGTTCTACCGCTACGACGCGGCCGGCGCCTCGGATCGCAAGTTCCCCGCGTACTTCGACGGCACGCCGTTCTTCTACGAGTGGAGCCGCAACTTCGTCAAGGAGTTCCGCCTGGACTCCTCGGGCAACCTGCTGAAGATCAACCCGTTCGTGGCGCAGCTCGCTCCCCGCGCGCCGATCGACATGAAGTTCGGGCCGGACGGCGCCCTCTACATGGCCGACTGGGGCAACGGCTTCGGCCACGCCAACACCGACGACAGCATCTACCGCGTCGACTACGTGGCCGGCAACCGCGCGCCCCTGGCCAGGGCGAGCGCCAGCCCCGACTCGGGCGTGGCGCCGCTGACCGTGGCGTTCTCCTCGGCCGGTTCGGCCGACCCCGACGGCGACGCGATCACCTACGCGTGGGACTTCGGCGACGGCGGAACCTCCACCAGCGCCAACCCCTCGCACATCTACCGGACCAACGGCACTTTCACGGCCAGGCTCACCGTACGGGACTCCGGCGGCAAGACGGGCAGCGTCACGGTGCCCGTCGTCGTCGGCAACACGCGGCCCGAGGTGGCCTTCTCGGCCCCGCCCGACGGCGGGTTCATCGACTTCGGCGACCGGGTGGACTACCGGGTGACCGCCACCGACGCCGAGGACGGCGCCGCCGACTGCGGCAGGGTCACCGTGATCACGGCGCTCGGCCATGACCAGCACGCCCACGACACCGGCCAGTACACCGGCTGCTCCGGCACGGTCACGACCAGCGCCTCCGGCCATGACGACACCGCCAACGTCTACTACGTCCTGTCCGCCGACTACACCGACAGCGGCGGCCTGAAGGGCTCCACCGGCGTCACCCTGCAACCGAAGCACAAGCAGGCCGAGCACTTCACCGGCTCGTCCGGCATCCGCGTCGTCGACGAGCCCGGAGCCGAAGGCGGCAGGCGCATCGGCGACATCTCCGCCAACGACTGGATCTCCTTCAGGCCGGTCAACCTGTCAGGGATCGACACGGTGACCTTCCGCGTCTCGGCGCCGACCAGCACCGGGGCGGTCATCGAACTGCGCGCCGACTCGCCGACCGGGGCCCTGATCGCTTCCAGTCCCGTGCCGGCGACCGGGGGATGGAACAGCTACGTGTCGCTGCCCCCGGTGGCGGTCAGCGACCCCGGTGGCACCCGCAACGTCCACGTCGTGTTCAAGGCGCCGTCCGCGAACGCGTTCGACCTGGACTCCGTCACGTTCAACGGCGCAGGCGTCGGACAGGGTGACGGCCCGTCCCCGGGCGGCACGAGCGCGCTGCGCGGCGTGGCGTCGAACCGCTGTCTGGACGTCAACGGCGCGTCCCAGGCGAACGGCGCGCAGGTGCTCATCTGGGACTGCAACGGTCAGCCCAACCAGCAGTGGACCGTCACCAGCGCCGGTGAGCTGCGGGTGTACGGCACCAAGTGCCTGGACGTGAACGGGGCCGGGACCGCCGACGGCACCGCCGTGATCATCTGGGACTGCAACGGCCAGAACAACCAGAAGTGGCGGCTCAACGCCGACGGCAGCGTCACCGCCGTGGGCGCGAACAAGTGCCTGGACGTCAGCGCCACCGCCAACGGCACCAGGGCACGCATCTGGACCTGCACCGGCGGCGCCAACCAGAAGTGGACCCGCGTCTGACCGACCACCACTCCGGAGGAAACGGGATGCGACATGTCTGACCTGTCACGAAGGCAAGTCCTCAGGTTCGGCGCGGCCGGAGCCGGGGCCGCCATGCTGCCCCTGGTGTGGACCGCCGCCGCCCGGGCCGCCTCGGCGCCCCCGCCGGAGGTGATCGCCGCGAACGACCTGGCCCTGTGGTACGACGAGAGCGCCGGCGCCGACTGGCTGCGCGCGCTCCCCATCGGCAACGGACGCCTGGGCGCCATGGTGTTCGGCAACACCGACACCGAGCGGTTGCAGCTCAACGAGGACACCATCTGGGCCGGCGGTCCGTACGACCAGAGCAATCCCCGAGGCGCGGCGGCACTGGGCCAGATCCGGCAACTGGTCTTCCAGAACCAGTGGAGCCAGGCCCAGACGCTGATCGACCAGAACATGCGGGGAAACCCGGTGGGACAACTGGCGTACCAGACCGCCGGTGAGCTGCGGCTCGGCTTCGGCAGCGCCTCCGGGGTCTCGGAGTACAGCCGGCACCTGGATCTCACCACCGCCACCACGGCCGTCTCCTATCTGCAGAACGGCGTCCGCTACCGGCGCGAGACGTTCGCGAGCGCCCCCGACCAGGTGATCGTCCTGCGCCTGACCGCCGACAGGCCGGGCTCGATCACGTTCTCCGCGACGTTCGGCAGCCCGCAACGGGCGACGCGCTCCAGCCCGGACGGCACCACGGTCGCGCTCGACGGCGTATCGGGCGACATGGAAGGGGTGTCCGGCTCGGTCCGGTTCCTGGCGCTGGCCCGGGCCGTCGCCGAGGGCGGCAGCGTCAGCGGCTCCGGCGGCACCGTGCAGGTCAGGTCGGCCGACAGCGTGACGGTGCTGATCTCCATCGGCTCCAGTTACCGCGGCTTCCGCGACACCGGCGGCGACTACCAGGGCATCGCGCGGCGCCACCTCGACGCGGCCACCGCCAGGGCCCACGCCGACCTGCGCGGCCGGCACGTCGCCGACTACCAGCGGCTGTTCGCGCGTACGACACTCGACCTCGGCCGGACCGCGGCGGCCGACCAGCCGACCGACGTGCGGATCGCGCAGCACGCGAACACCGACGACCCGCAGTTCTCCGCGCTGCTGTTCCAGTACGGCCGATACCTGCTGATCTCCTCCTCCCGGCCGGGCACGCAGCCGGCCAACCTCCAGGGCATCTGGAACGACTCGCTCACCCCGGCCTGGGACTCGAAGTACACCATCAACGCGAACCTGCCGATGAACTACTGGCCGGCCGACACGACCAACCTGTCCGAGTGCTACGAGCCGGTGTTCGCCATGCTCGACGACCTCGCGGTCAGCGGCGCCCGGACGGCACGCGCCCAGTACGGCGCCGGCGGCTGGGTGACCCACCACAACACCGACGCGTGGCGGGGCACGTCGGTCGTGGACGGCGCGTTCTGGGGGATGTGGCAGACCGGCGGGGCCTGGCTGGCCACCCTCGTCTGGGACCACTACGCCTTCACCGGCGACCTGGCGTTCCTCCAGCGGTACTACCCCGTGATGAAAGGCGCCGCGCAGTTCTTCCTGGAGACCCTCGTGCCGGAACCCCAGCTCGGATACCTGGTCACCAATCCGTCGAACTCTCCCGAACTGGCCCACCACTCGGGTGTCAGCGTCTGTGCCGGCCCCACCATGGACAACCAGATCCTGCGCGACCTGTTCAACGGCTGCGCCCAGGCCGCCCAGACGCTCGGCGTCGACGCCGACTTCCGGACGCGGGTCCTGGCCGCCCGGGACCGGCTCCCGCCGATGAAGATCGGCTCGCGCGGCAACATCCAGGAATGGCTGTACGACTGGGTCGAGACCGAGCCCGCCCACCGGCACATCTCCCACCTCTACGGCCTGCACCCCGGCAACCAGATCAGCAAGCGCGGCACCCCCGCGCTGTACACCGCCGCGCGGCGCACCCTCGAACTCCGCGGGGACGACGGGACCGGCTGGTCCCTGGCCTGGAAGATCAATTACTGGGCGCGGATGGAGGAGGGCGGCCGGGCGCACACCCTGCTCCGCCTCCTGGTGACGACGGCCCGGCTCGCGCCGAACATGTTCGACCTGCACCCGCCGTTCCAGATCGACGGCAACTTCGGCGCCACGTCCGGCATCGCCGAGATGCTGCTGCAGAGCCACAACGGCGAACTGCACGTCCTGCCGGCCCTCCCGCCGGCCTGGCCGAACGGCACGGTACGCGGCCTACGAGGCCGGGGCGGCCACACCGTGGACGCGACCTGGAGCGCCGCCGGGACCACCGAGATCCTCCTGCGGTTCGACCGCGACGGGACGGTCAACGTACGCGCCCGGATCTTCGCCGGAGCCCACCAGGTGGTCGACACCACGACCGGCGACGCCGTCACCGTCACCAAGCCCGAGAACGACGTCATCAGACTGACCGGTCAAGCCGGTCGCACGTACCGCATGACCGGAACCGGGCCCGCGCCGACCGGCTACTCGCGGATCGCCAACGCGACCACCGGCCTGGCACTGGACAGCGGCGGGAACGTCGCCTCCGGGTCCAACCTCAAACAGTGGAACTGGGACGGCAGCACCAACCTGCACTGGCAGCTCGTCGACCTGGGCGGCGGCTGGCACCGCATCGTCAACCGCACCAACGGCATGGTCATCGACAGCTGGGGCAACACCGCCAACGGCGCCAACGCCCGGCAGGCGGCCTGGAACGGCGGCGTCAACCAGCAATGGCGGCTCAACAGCACCGGCAACGGCCGCCACCAGATCATCAACCGGGGCACCGGCACCGCCCTGGACGGCATGGGCAACACCACCGCCGGCTCCACCGTCGGCCTGTGGACCCCGAACACCAGCACCAACAACCAGTGGACGATCACGAACGTGTGACCACCCAGGCGCGGCGGCTGCGCGGTGGCGATTCCCTCCGGACCGGCCCCCGGACCCGCCCCGGACCGGCCTCCTGTCAGGCCACCAGGGCTGGCTGAGGGAGGATCGTGGTCAGACCGGGCGCCGACCCGCGCGGCTGCCACTCACGCGGATAGCCGAGCGAGACCTCGTAGTGCGGCACGCCGTCCTGCGTGAGCAGGCGCGGGATGTGCAGGTGCCCGTAGACGGCCGCGACCACGCGGTAGCGCCGCAGCCAGGCGGCGGTGGCCTCCGTGCCGCACCACAGGGCGAACTCCGGGTGGCGCAGGACCTCGGTGGGCCGCCGGATCAGCGGGAAGTGGTTCACCAGGACGATCGGCCTGCCCGCGGGCAGCTCCGCGAGCCGTGCCTCGGTGATCTCCAGCCGGCTCCGGCACCACGCCTCCCGGCTGGGGTGGGGGTCGGGGTGCAGCAGGAACTCGTCGGTGCAGACCACGCCCGCCTCGTAGCTCGCCTCCAGCGCGGCCTCCTGGGTCAGGTGCCCCGCCCTGAAGGTGTAGTCGTACAGCACGAACAGGGGCACGACGGTCACCTCGGCCCCGCCTGCCCGCCAGGTCGGGTAGGGGTCCTCCGGAGTCAGGACGCCCAGCCCTCGGCAGGCCTCCACCAGGGCGCGGTAACGTTCCTCCCCGCGCAGCGCCAGGGGGTCACGCGGATGGGTCCACAGCTCATGGTTGCCCGGCGCCCACACCACCGTGGAGAACCTGCCGGCGAGCAGCCGCAGCGCCCACTCGACGTCGGCGAAGATCTCCCCGACGTCGCCGGGAACGAGCAGCCAGTCGTCGTCCGACTCCGGCCGCAGCCCTTCGACGAAGCGCCTGTTGTCCTCGTAGCGAACGTGCAGATCACTGATGGCCAGCAGCTTTCCCGCCATGATCACTGAGTGTCGCAACTCCTCCCGGCTTCGGCAACCCCGTGCCCCGCAGCGCGGACACCGGCGAGCGGAACCGGCCGGCCGCGCCTGCGGGGCACGGGGCGACGTCGCGTCGTACGCGTCCATCAGGTCCCATAGCCCGCGGCACGTTCTCGGCCGGTCTCCCACCTCGGGCGAGCCGCCCGGATGGGGCGGCGCCTCACCCGGTGGTCAGCGGAGCCCCGTGCGGCCAGATGTCAGGCCCGGCGAACTGTCCGACCTCCTCATCCCGCTCGGCTGACTGATCAAGGAGTGGAGACGAGCGGCACACCATGCGGCCGGAGGGCGTCTCCGGCCGGTCGGCGCCAGGTCAGGCACCGGCCTCGAGCACGGCGAGATCGCGCACCGCATAGCGGTGATGCTCGGCCTCTTCCTTCAGCACCACCTTGAGGCAGCGGCGCACGACGTACTCCTGGTCGGGATACGGATCGGCCGGCTTGCGACCGCAGACCCGATCGAGTTCGGCCTCGGTGAGCCCGTCGACGACCCGCCGCATCGTGGCCATGCGGGCGAGCCGCGGCGCGAGCACTTCGTCGAGCGTCGGGGTGGCGTCGAGGGTGAGACCGAGCTTCGCCGCCGCCTCGGGCGGCATCCCGCCGGCAGGCAGGCCCCACGGGTGGTACGGCGTTTCCTCCTCCAGCACCGCATTGCCGAGCCAGGCGTCGCCGGCGAACAGCAGGTGCCGCTGGGTCTCGACCAACGACCACTCGCCGTCGACCTGCTCGTGCAGCCTGGCCTCGGGCAGCAGCCTGGCGCGGTCGAGCGTCGCCGCCCACAGCGTCTCGAGGGCATCCCAAGCAGCCCGATAGTCGCCGGGGGACACGGCGTCACGCGCCAGCACCCGTGCGGGGTGCCGGCGGTCGAGCTCGGACTCGACGTAGGCGGTCACGTCGACGTCGTTGACGACGAGCCGCTCGAAGTCGCCACCGAGGTAGACGTCGCTCCCATAGCAGTCGACGATCTTCAGGCCGCTGACCTCGCAATCGCGGACCTCCAGACCGGAAAGATCGCACAGGTGGATGCGGGCACCGCGGAACCGGTCGCTCTGGGCGTACTCAGCAGCCATCGAGGCAGTATCCCGCATCCCTCCCTCGGGTGCCACGTGGCGAGCAGGTCGCGTCGGCGTCACCGCGGACGAAGCCCCAGGAAGGTCTGCTCAGGAAAGATCGATGGTGCGGGCGGAGGCGGCGATACCGATCTCTCCGTCGTACTCGGCCCGGCAGCGGCTCGCGCGGTTGTGGCGGCCGGTTCAGCGATCAAGGGCCTCGTTCCCGGCCGAGGAAGCACGACAGGAGTCGCCTGAAGTCCTGCGGGTGTTCGAGCGCCGGCACGTGTCCGCATCGGCCGAGCACGTGCAGACGGACATCGGCCAGGTGGTCGAGCAGGGGTAGGGCTGCCGTCCCGAGCGGGGTGACCCGGTCCTCGGCGCCGTGGACGAGCAGCACGGGCGCGCGGATCCCCGCCAGCGTGCGCGCCGAGAGGGTGAGGTCGTCGGCCCAGCGTGCCCTGGGCGGAGGGAACAACGACGCGAAGGCGGTCGCCCCCGCTCGCATCGCGGCTGCGCGGACGGCGACGGCCGACTCGGTTACAAGCGCTTGGTCGAAGACGAGGCGGCTCAACATGTCTCGTGCCCCGAGCGGGCCGGCGGGGGCGGCCCAGACCGCGTCGAGTTCGGCGGACAGCGGCGCCCCTGGGGCGCCCATCGTCGAGACGGCCACGACACGGGTGACCTGCTGGGGACGCGCGGCCGCCAACGCCAGCGCCACGGCGCCGCCCATGGAGTGGCCGACCACGGCGTAGCGCTCGACGCCGAGAGCGTCCATCAGAGCCGCGGCCCGCTCCGTCCACAGCTTGAGCCCGCCCCTGGAGCCCGCCGGAATCGGCGTACGGCCGAACCCTGCCTGGTCAGGAGCCACCAGACGCCAGGACGCGCCCAGCGCCTGTGCCGTTGACGCCCAGGCTCCGGATCCGGTCGTACCGGGTCCGGAGCCGTGCAGCATCAGCACCGCGGGCCCGGCGCCGCACTCCAGGACGTGGACGGGGGAGCCGTCGACGGTGACGGTCCGAAGTGCCGTCACCGGGACGGGCCCGGTGCGCTCATGCCGATGCGGAGCTGACGGACTTCGAGAAGAGCTCCATCATCGCCCTGCCGAACTGCGGCATGTCGGGCCACCCCCGGCAGGAGACGAGGTTGCCGTCCACGACGTCGGGGGCGTCGATGACCGTCGCGCCCGCGTTCTCCATGTCACCGGTGATGGGCGGGAAGCACGCCGTCTTCCGACCCTTGAGCAGCCCGTACACGGCCGGCACCTGCGCGCCGTGGCACACCAGCGCGATCGGGAGGTCGCGCGCGAAGAAGTGCTCGGTGATGCGCCTGACGTCGGCGTCGGCCCGGATCCACTCGGGGGCACGTCCCCCAGGGATGATGAGGGCGTCGTAGCGCTCGACGTCGACCTCGGCCCAGGGCACGTCGACCGGCAGCTTCCGGCCGTTCTTCTCCACGTAGGCGTCGGAGCCGGGGTCGAACTCGTGGATGACCAGCTGAACGTCACGCATCGTCCGTGACGAGACATCGACGTCCCAGCCGCCCTCCTGCACACGGTAGTAGGGATACATGGTGTCGAGCTCTTCGGCGGCGTCGCCGGTCAGGAGCAGTGCTCTGGGCACCTGCTTCTCCTCGCATCCGGGGCGGGTGAGGGATCCAATCCGATCCGATCGGATTGAGTTAGCATTTACCGGCCCGGTCCGCCCGTCAACCCTTTTCCGCCATTCCCTCCGCGGCCTCCGCCTCGTCGAACAGCCGCCGGAACCGCTCGCCGGACCGCAGGATGTGCCGGCGCATGGCGTAGGCGGCGGCGTCGGGGTCACGCGCGGCGATCGCGGCCAGGACCCCTTCGTGCTCGGCCATGGCCAAGTGAGTGACCTGGGCGTCGCGGTGCAGCCGGAACAGGTGCACGTGCGTGTGCAGGCGGGCGAGCGCCTCGCGGATGACCTGGTTCTCCGCGCTCAGGGCGACGAGGTCGTGAAAAGCGGCGTCGCGCAGCCCGAAGGCGCCATAGGCCGTGGGGCCCTTGCCCCCCTCCAGTTCGGCCATGTCCTCCAGCATGCGTCGCATGCCGGCCACCTGCTCCGGGGACGCGCGTTCGGCGGATCTGCGCGCCGCCGCCGGCTCGAGGAGCAGGCGGACCTCGAGCATGTCCTCGAATCGGTGACGGGTGATCTGGGGAGGAATGCGATAGCCGGCATGGGGCACCCGCACGACCAGGCCCTCGGCCTCCATGCGGTTCAGAGCGTCTCGGATCGGCGTCTGCGAGACCCCCAGCTCCCGTGCCAGGGCATCGATCGTGACGCGGGAGCCAGGCTCTATGCGTAGCGACATCATCTGTCCGAGCAGCGCGTCGTACACCTCGTCGGCGAGCCGGCCGCGAGATCTCCCCGGCGGCGTTCCGCCCGTCATGGCCTCATGGGGCCGCGCGGTCACCGCTTCGTCGTCCATCGTGACGTGAGGTCCTTTCTTGCGTGTTCGGGAACCTGTCGACATCGGTCGCCATCCTGCGGGATGTTGACGCTCCCCATCGGATCGTATAGGAAAGGTGACGGATGCCAGCCGTCCCTCACTCATCGGGGAACCGTCCGCCATCGCTCCGCCGACTGTTCGAAGTCCCTTCACGTCGCGGCGTACTCATGACGCCGGTCTGCGGGTCAGCCCCTGCGACAGCCGGCGACACGCCTGAACAAGCCGGCAACCGCTCGGCGAAGCACGCAGCAAGGCTCCAGAAGTCCCCGCCCAGAAAGCAGGCAAGAAGATGCGGTATCCCCAGCGAAGAGGACGACTGTCCGTTCCCGGCCGAAAGGCGGGGCTGGCGGCGGCGGCCCTATTAGTGGCCACGACCGCGGCGGCCTGCGGCGGCGGCCAGAACGACAGCGCCCCCAAGGCGCCGGCGACCATCCCGGAGCTCACCAAGGATCCGCTGACCCTCAGCTTCATCTGGTTCGACTGGCCCCCCGCCCACGCGCTGGAAGCCTTCGCGAACGCGGAGTACGCCAAGGAGCGGCCGAACGTGACCGTCAAGGTCAAGACCGTGCCGAACGCGAACTGGCACGACGCGATGTTCACCCAGTTCGCCGCGCACAAGACCGACTTCGACATCCCGATCCTGGACTCGCAACACATCGGCGAGGCCGTGACGAACGGCAACATCCTGGACATCACCGACTTCGTCAAGAAGAACATCGACGTCAAGGCCTACAACCCGTACCTCCTGGCGGCCTACGGCCAGTTCCCCCAGGCGGAGACCGGGAAGCGCGACGAGAACGCCAGCCTGTACGGACTGCCGCTGCTCGGCGACACCTGGACGATGATCTACCGTAAGGACCTGATCGGTGACAAGCCACCGCAGACCTGGGACGAGATGATCTCAGTCGCCGAGAAGTGCCAGGCGGACAACCCCGGCGTCAGCGGGCTGGCTTTCCACCAGGCCAACGGCTCCGACGCCGCGGCCGTCACCTACAACACGGTCAACGGCGTCTACGGCGGCAACCTGTGGAACCCCAGGACGCGCAAGATCGACGGCGTCCTCAACGACGCCGCGGGCCAGGAGGCGATGGACGTCCTGGTCAACAAGATGAAGCCGCTGACCGCCAAGGGCTCCGGCAACTGGTTCATCGACGAGGTGAACGCGGCGGTCGCCCAGGGCAAGGCCTGCATCGCGTTCAACTGGATCGCCGCGAGCGGCGGCCTGCTCGACCCGAAGCAGTCGACGCTCGGCGCCACGCGGGAGGAGATTCTCGACAAGCTGGGTTTCGCCGCCCTGCCGAGCCAGAAGACGAACCTGGTGCCCCTCGGCGGCATGGGGATGCACGTGTCGGCCTATTCCCCCGAGGCGAACCAGGCGGAGGCCCTGAACTTCATGAAGTGGTTCGAGCAGGCCGACATCCAGAAGAAGTGGGCCGCGGCCGGTGGTGTGCCCTCGCGTACGGACGCCCTGGAGTCGCCGGAGTTCCTCGATGCCGCGCCGTTCAACCAGGTGTACACCGACTCGGTGCCGCGGATGCGGGACATGTGGAATGTGCCGGAGTACGCGCGCCTCGTCGACATTGAGAACACCAACGTGAACGCGGCTCTCAACGGCGCGAAGACGCCGAAGGAGGCGCTCGACGACATCGCCAAGGAGCAGCAGAGCGTGCTCGACTCCAGCAGCGGCAAGGGCGGCGGCGGACTGTGAGTGACCCCGCCCCCTTGACGACCGACCACCCCGGGCAGGTGGCGTCCGCGACGCCGCCCGCACCGGGCCGGTCCCGCCGGTCCCGCCGCCTGAGCGACCGCGGGCTCGCCGTGGCCTTCACCTCTCCCGCGCTGCTGCTGTTGCTCGCCATGTCGGTGTTCCCGTTGCTGTGGGCGTTGTACCTGTCCTTCACCGACTACTCGGCCACCCGCGGTGGGCCCGCCCAGTTCCTCTGGTTCGAGAACTACACCGCCATCCTGACGTCGCCGCAGGTCCACCAGAGGGCCCTGACGACCTTGGTCTACGTGGTCGGCGCGGTCACCCTGCAGACCGTGCTCGGATTCGCCATCGCCTACCTGATCTCACGGCGCACACACGGGCGAGGACTGCTGACCACTCTGTTCCTGGTCCCGATGATGCTGTCGCCGGTCGTGGTCGGGCTGTTCTGGCGCTTCATGCTCGACGCGCAGTTCGGAGTGATCAACAGCATGCTCGGCTCGCTCGGCCTGGGGCAGGTGGAGTGGCTCACCGGGCAGCGAACGGCACTGATCTCCCTGATCCTGGTCGACACCTGGCAATGGACGCCGTTCATCATGCTCATCGCGCTCGCGGGCCTCACCGCGGTTCCCACGTACCTGTACGAGGCCGCCTCGATCGATCGGGCGTCCGAGTGGTTCCGGTTCCGCACCATCACCCTTCCGCTGGTGTGGCCGCTGCTCCTCATCGCCGTGCTGTTCAGGGCCATCGAGGCCTTCCGGCTGTTCGACCTCGTCTACATCCTCACCAGCGGAGGCCCGGGGGTCTCCACCGAGACGTTGTCGTTCCACGTCTACAAGGTCGCGTTCCTGGGCTTCAACACCGGAACCGCCTCGGCGTACGGGATCTTGATGGTCCTCGTCGTCATCGTCCTCACGCAGCTCTACCTGCGCTACCTGAACAAGCTCAAGGAGGACTGATGGCAGTCTCCGTCGACGAGGCCGTGGGCACACGTCCTGCCCGGGACCGCACGCCCCGCGCGCGCCGCTTCGGCGGCCGGGGCCGCGCCGTGCTGGAGGTCGCGCTGCTGACCGTGCTGGCCGCCGTGATGCTCTTCCCGGCGCTGTGGATGATCGAGACGTCCATCAAGGAGAACCGGGACGTCTACGCCATCCCGGCCAAGTTCTTCGACTTCAAGGTCACCATGGACCATTTCAAGGACGTGTTCGTCGCCTCCGGCGGCGGTCGCTCGACCTTGTCCGACTCGTTCCTCAACTCCGTCGTGGTCGCCGGGGCCTCCACGGCGCTGGCCACCGTGCTGGGGGTCCCGGCGGCCTGGGCCTACTCACGCTTCGCCGTGAAGGCCAAGAAGGACCAGCTGTTCTTCATCCTGTCCACCCGCTTCATGCCGCCCGTGGTGGTCGTGATCCCGATCTTTCTCATGTACCGCCAGGTCGGGCTCATCGACACCAAGCTCGGCCTGATCCTCATCTACGCCGCGTTCAACATCCCGTTCACGATCTGGATGATGAAGGGGTTCGTCGACGAGGTGCCCGCGGAGTACGAGGACGCCGCCATGCTCGACGGCTACACCCGCTTGCAGGCGTTCTGGCGATTCACTCTTCCCCTGCTCCTGCCCGGCATCGCCGCGACGGCGGTCTTCGCCCTCATCTTCTCGTGGAACGAGTTCGTGTTCGCCATCTTCCTCACCTCCAGCGACAGCGTGCGGACGGCCCCGCCCGCCATCGCCGGCCTCATCGGCGGAACCACCGTGGACTGGGGTCTGGTGGCCGCCGCCTCCGTGGTGTTCGCCCTGCCGGTGCTCGTCTTCGCCTACCTGGTGCGCAGGCACCTCGTCGCCGGTGTGACGCTCGGGGCGGTGCGACGCTGATGGCGGGCATCGAGGTGACCGCCCTGCACAAGCGCTACCCGGACGGGACGGTCGCGGTCGATCACGTGGACCTGTCCGTCCGCGACGGCGAGCTGTTCGTGATGCTCGGCCCTTCGGGCTGCGGCAAGACGACCACGCTGCGGGCCATAGCCGGCCTGGAGAGGCAGACGACGGGTGACATCCGCATCGGCGACACGCTGGTCAACGACCTGCCGCCCGCCGAGCGCGACATCGCCATGGTGTTCCAGTTCTACGCTCTCTACCCGCATCTGAGAACCCGCGACAATTTGGCGTTCCCCCTGCGGGCCGAGGGACTGCCCAGGGCGGAGGTACGCGAGCGGGTCGACGAGGCCGCCCGGCTGATGCGGCTCGGTCCGCTCCTGGACCGGCGGCCGCGCCGGCTGTCCGGCGGGGAGCAGCAGCGCGTCGCGCTCGCCCGCGCCCTGGTGCGACGGCCGCGCGCGTTCCTCATGGACGAACCTCTCACCAACCTGGACGCGGAGCTGAGGGCGGACATGCGCACGGAGATCAAGCACCTGCAGGGGGAGCTGGGGACGACCATGGTCTACGTCACCCACGACCAGGTCGAGGCCATGTCGCTCGGTCACAGAATCGCCATACTCAACAAGGGCCGGGTCGAGCAGATCGGCACGCCGCTGGAAGTCTACGACCGTCCGGCGAGTCTCTTCTGCGCCGCGTTCATCGGCTCCCCGCCGATGAACCTGATCGAGGTGGAGGTGGCCGACGGGAAGCTGCGCAGCAAGGACGGACTGGTCTTCACGCCACCGCCGGGCCTGCCGCGCGACCGTCGCCTGGTCGCGGGCGTCCGGCCGGAGGCGCTGGAAGTCACAGAACCAGGGGCGGAACGTTCGGTCCCGGCCCGCCTGATCTCGGCGGAGTGGCTCGGCGACGAGATCATCTACGTGGTCGACCACGGCGGCCGGCGGGACGTACGGGTCCGGATGCCACCGACCGTCCGGTTCGCCGCCGACGCGCCGGTCGGGCTGCGGCACCTCGGCGGGACCCCGGCGGTCTACGACGTGAGCACGGAAGAGCTGGTGGCCTGATGGGAACCGTGGCGGTGCACGGGCTGCGCAAGTCCTTCGGCAAGGTCCAGGCCCTGGACGGGGTGACGCTGGACGTGCCGGAGGGATCGTTCTTCGTCGTGCTCGGCCCCTCCGGGGCGGGCAAGACGACGACCCTGCGAGCGATCGCCGGCCTGGAGAAGCTTGACGCCGGGTCGGTGCGTCTGGACGGGAGGGACGCGACCGGTGACACCCCGGCCGCGCGCGACCTGGCCATGGTCTTCCAGAACTACGCCCTCTACCCGCGGCACACGGCGTACGAGAACATCGCGTCGCCGCTGCGGGCACGCCGCCGTTCCGCGAGCGAGATCGCCGCCGCCGTCGAGCGGATCTCGGGCCTGCTGCACATCGAACGCCTGCTGCAGCGCCGTCCGGCGCAGTTGTCGGGCGGCGAGATGCAGCGTGTCGCCCTGGCCCGGGCGCTGGTACGTACCCCACGCGCGTTTCTCATGGACGAGCCGCTGACGAACCTCGATCTCAAGCTCCGCGTCGAGATGCGCACCGAGCTCGCCCGCATCCACCGGAGCCTCGGAGCGACCTTCGTCTACGTGACCAACGACCAGGTCGAGGCCCTGTCCATGGCCGACCAGGTCGCGGTGCTCAAGGAGGGGAAGGTGCAACAGGTCGGAACGCCGACCGAGGTGTACGAGCGTCCGGCCAATCAGTGGGTCGCGGGATTCGTGGGGAGCCCGCCGATCAGCCTGCTTCCCTGCCACGCCGAGGGAGATCGTCTGATCGGGGCGGAAGGCTGGACGCTGCCGCGGCCCCGCTGGACCACGGCTGAGGACGGTCGTCCGCTGCTGCTGGGCCTGCGCGCGGAGGACCTGTCCGTGGAGCAGCGTGGGGACGCGTCGTTGTCAGGTGAGCTCTACGGCCTTGAGCCGCTCGGCGACCGGACGGTGGTCGACGTCCGAGTGGGGACGGAGATCCTCAAGGTCAAGGCACGAGCCACTGTCACCGGTACGCCGGGCGAGCGGCTGCTTGTCACGGTCGACCTGGACCGTGCGCACCTGTTCGACGCGGGCACCGGGCTGGCGCTGTCCGAGGCCGGGCGGTAGTCACGCCGGACAGCACCGGGAACATCACAGGAGGCGACGCAATGAGTGATCCGATGAATGTCCTGGCCCCCGAGCACCGGCGGCTCCGGATCGGCGACGCCTGGCGCGACGCCGCCGGCGGAGCCACCTTCGCCGTCGAGGACCCGGCCACGGGCAAGACCATCGCCGAGGTGGCGGACGCCGGCGTCGCCGACGGGCTCGCCGCTCTGGACGCGGCCGACGCGGCGAGGGCGGCGTGGGCGGCGACCCCGCCGCGAGAACGGTCGGAACTGTTGACCGCGACGTACCGGGCACTGACCGAGCGATCCGAGGAGATCGCCCGGCTGATAACGCTCGAGATGGGCAAGCCGCTCGCCGAGGCCAGGGGAGAGGTGGCCTACGGCGCCGGGTTCTTCCGCTGGTTCGCCGAGGAGGCGGTGCGCGTCGAGGGACGCTACAACACCGCTCCCGCTGGTGGATATCGCATCCTCACCGTGCCGAAGCCGGTCGGACCGTGCGTCTTCGTGACGCCCTGGAACTTTCCGTTGGCCATGGGCGCCCGCAAGATCGCTCCTGCGCTGGCGGCGGGCTGCACGACGATCACCAAGCCGGCGGCCCGGACGCCACTCACCATGCTGTTGCTGGCCCGCATCATGGAAGAGGCCGGAGTCCCCCCGGGCGTCGTCAACGTCGTGACGACCAAGCGTGCCGGCGAGGTGGTCTCAGCGCTGTTGGCCGACCGCCGGACCCGCAAGCTCTCGTTCACCGGGTCGACCGAGGTCGGGCGCGTGCTCCTCCGGCAGGCGGCGGACAACGTGCTGCGCACCTCCATGGAGCTGGGCGGCAACGCGGCCTTGATCGTGTGCGCCGACGCGGACCTGGACGTCGCGCTCGACGGCGCCATGGTGGCCAAGATGCGCAACATCGGGGAATCCTGCGTCGCGGCCAACCGCATCTACGTCGAGGAGCCGGTACGCGAGGAGTTCACGGCGCGCTTCGCCGAGCGGATGGGCGCGCTCTCGGTGGGCCATGGTCTCGACGACGGCGTGGACGTCGGGGCGTTGATCGACGAGGCGTCGGTCACCAAGATCGACAAGCTCGTCGCCGACGCCGTCGATCGCGGCGCCCGTGTCCTGGTGGGCGGCGAGCGTCCGGACGGCCCGGGCTGCTTCTACCCGCCTACGGTCCTCGTCGACGTGCCCGAGGACGCGCGGCTGCTGAAGACGGAGATCTTCGGCCCGGTGGCGCCGATCATCTCGTTCACGTCCGACGACGAGGTGATGGCGAAGGCCAACGACACCGAGCACGGCCTCGTCGGATACGTCTTCACCCGTGACCTCCAGCGGGCGCTCCGGTTCGCCGAGGGGCTGGAGACGGGGATGGTCGGCGTCAACCGTGGTCTGATCTCGGACCCGTCAGCTCCGTTCGGAGGCGTGAAGCAGTCCGGGATCGGCAAGGAGGGGTCGCACGAGGGCATCCATGAGTACCTCGACCTCACCTACGCGGCGATCGACCTGCCGTGACCGGCCCGCTGCTCCAGGCGCCCGGGGACGCCGGCGCGATCGCCGTCCCGGTGTCGCAGGTGACCTGGACGTCCGTCCAGCACAGCACCGCCGACGTTCCAGAGAGGCACCGACATGCTTGAGACCGTCCGCGGACCACGCCAGCTGATCGTGGGCGAAGGGGTCGCGCAGAACATCCCGCGAGTGGTGGCCGAGTGCGGCTCGCGACTCCTCGTCGTGACCGACCGGGTTCTCCTGGGGCAGCCGGGCGTGGCCGAGATCGTGGCCACCGTGCGGGAGAAGGTCGAAGCCGTCGAGGTGTTCGCCGACGCGACCCCGGACGTGCCGCTCGCCGATGTCGCCCTGGCCGTCTCAGTCGCCGCGGACGTGGACGCCGACGTCATTCTCGCCATCGGCGGTGGCACGGTGATCGACCTCGCCAAGATCGTCGGTGTCATCCGGTGCCATGGTGGGACGCCGCGCGACTTCTACGGCGAGTCGAAGGTGCCGGGGCCGACGATTCCTCTCGTCGCGGTCCCGACGACGTCGGGCACCGGCTCCGAGCTGACGCCCGTCTCGGTGTTGACCGACCCTGACCGCGAGCTGAAGGTGGGGGTCTCCAGCGTCCACATCGTGCCCGACTTCGCCATCGTCGACCCCGAGCTCACCTACACCTGCCCCGCGACCGTCACCGCCCACTCCGGCATCGACGCGTTCTGTCACGCGGTGGAGAGCTACACCGCGCGGCCCCGGGCCCACGGACCGCGCGACCCGGTGGAGCGGGTCTTCCTCGGCCGCAACTCGATCACCGATCACTACGCGCTCCTGGCCGCGGAGCGGATCGCCCGCAGCCTGCCCCATGTCGTCAGGGACGGAGGCGACAAGGACGCGCGCGCGGACATGTCCTATGGGTCCATGCTGGCCGGGCTCGCGTTCTCCCATGCGGGCAACGCGGCTCCGCACGCCCTCCAGTACCCCATCGGCGCGGCCACCCACACACCGCACGGCCTGGGCGTCGGGCTGCTGCTGCCCTACGCGCTGGACGCGGCCAGGGATGCCATCGGCGACCGGCTGGCCATCCTCGCCGAGGTGTGCGGGCTCGAGGTGACCGGCGCCTCGGACGCCGAGGCCGCGGACATGTTCCTCACCTGGCTCGACGGGCTCCTGGCCGAGATCGGCATCCCTGCGACCTTGGCGGACATCGGCGTGGCACGCGCCGACCTCCCGCGCTTCGCGGAGATGGCCAGTGGTGTCACCCGCTTGATCCAGAACCATCCGGGCCCGACCGACACCGCCAGCCTGACCGCGATCCTCGAAGCGGCCTGGCTCGGGGACCGAACCCGGCACGTTCTGATTTCGGAGCAGAAATAGTGACGGGCCTTTAAGAGGACGACGAGTTCGCTGCCCTTCCCCGGGTAGCGGAAATTATCGGCTACCCCTTAATAGGAGCCGCCGATTTTCCGGCAGGGGTCACGGCCGCGTGCCCCACCAGGCCCGCTGCGGCCACAAAAGCCATAATGGTCACCGGCCCACTTCGCTCCACGCAGTGCCATGACGAGTGGGTGCCCGAAACCCGGCCGGTGGGCACGAAGTCCCAGCCGCGTCTGGGGCCGTGCCCCGCCCGCCTGATGGCACTGGTTGGCACCGCCGCGGTGGCACCGAGGTCGGCGTCAACGGTGCCGCCGCGGCTCGGACGGCCGAGCAGGCGGGCGGGACGTTCTGGGGGAGAAGGGCACGGCGGTGGCCTGGTCCGCGGTGGCTCTCGCGGGCCGCCGCGACTCGCCTGGCTAGCCGAATTAAAGGGGCCGGCCTCTGAGGACACAAGGGGAAATCGGTGGCGATCTATGTAACTTTCAGATAACTGGCGCCGGAATGGCCGCTGAAATGCGGGGATTTCGGCGATGCCAACTCGTTACGAATGTGAGGGGTGCGCATGCGAAACTCGCGTGTTACAACCTCAATTAATTGATCTCAAAGATAAACAAAGGGGCGGGTGGTACCCATGACGTACAAGCCGCCCAGCCGTGCTTCGGGCGGCGCTCCGCCGGCGGGTTCCGCCGCGCTGCGCGGTCGCGCTGCGCTGCGCGTGCCCGTGCGGGTGGACAACGACGCGAACCTCGCCGCGCTGGCCGAGTACACCTCCGGCGTCGCCGCCGGCACGCCGTACCTGGTCTACCTCACCGGCGAGGTCGGGGTCGGCGGCGGCATCATCCTGGGCGGCGAGCTCCTGCGCGGCGCGGACGGATTCTCCGGCGAGGTCGGGCATCTGCAGGTGGACCCGAACGGCGCCCAGTGCGGCTGCGGCCGCATCGGGTGCTGGGAGACCAAGGTCGGCCTGGCCGCGCTCGTCGGCGCGGCCAGGCCCGAGCAGGCCTACGGGCTGCCCGGCATGCCGGTGCCCGACCCCGGCGAACGGGTGGCCGACCTCGCCAGGGGCCTGGCCTCCGGCGACCGGCGCATGACGACGGCGGTGGCGCAGGTCGGCACGTGGCTCGGGCTCGGCGGCTCGATCCTGGCCAACCTGTTCAACCCGCGCGTGATCGTCATCGGCGGCTACTTCGCCTCGCTGGCGCAGTGGCTGCTGCCGCATGCGCAGGATCAGCTGCAACGGCTCGTGGTGGCCGCTCCCGCCGCCCGGTGCCGGTCCGTCGCCTCCACTCTCGGCTT
>NZ_JAPNNL010000091.1 GCF_027620315.1 Nonomuraea corallina
ACCCGGTGCCCTGGCGGACGGGCGGCGTGAAGGAGCCGTTCCCGCTCTCGGCCACCGCGGGGAACGGCCCGGTGCCGGAGACGCCGCGCTGCACCGGCCGGGTGACCTCGGGATGACCGGCCGCCGCGCCGGGGCGGGCCGCCAGCCTGCCGAGCACCTCGCGGAACACCGGCCCCATCACCGTCTCGGGGGAGGACCCCGGCGTCTTCAGGTCGGCCGGCGACAGGCGGCGCAACCGGTGCCAGCCGCCGAGGCCCATGATCGCCGTCCTGGCGGGCTCGGGGCAGCCCGGCAGGGCCGGATCCATCGGGTGCACCGCCAGCGCCGGCAGCACGTCGCCCAGCGGCAGGTGGTCCCAGCGCGAGGAGGCCAGCAGCGCGAGCCGCTCGCACATCCAGTCGAGCCCGGTCACGGCGAGGGCCCGCGGCAGCGCCGTCGACGACCACCACGCGGACGGGAGCCGAGGGTCGGCCAGCGCCTCCGCGACATGCTGGGGCCGGCTCCAGCGCAGGGCAGGGACCAGGTCGCTCAGGCAGATCGATGACTCGACGTCCATCGGCGGGACCTTATCCTCCCCAGTGACCGCGTTACGCATGTGACTGATGGTGCACTACGCGGCAAGCTATCAATCGGTGTGAATAGGGTAAAGACGCTTCATGTCCAAACCGTACCGTGGACGACCCCCCACGAGGGCCACACACTCGGCACCCGCACGGCAACCTGACTCCAAAGCCTCTGTCGCGTCGGCCCCCGACAGGGCGGCGGCGAGGTAGCCCGCGGCGAACGCGTCGCCCGCGCCCGTCGAGTCCACGACCTCCGCCGGCACCGCGCGGGCCCTCGCCACGACCTGCCCGCGAACCGCCACGAGACCGCCCTGGGACCCCAGCTTCACCACGGCCGTCCTGTACCGCTCGCTGAGCATCCCGGCGGCCCGCTCGGGCGTGTCCGCACCGGTGAGAAGGAGAGCTTCGTCACGGTTGGGAAAGATCATCCCGGCGAGCGCCGTCTCGCCGAGGAACCGCGTCACCCCGAACCCCGCCAGCGGGCCCGTCGAGGCCGGGTCCACGCTGATCGAGATCCCGGCGCTCGTCGCCCTGGTCATGGCGAGCCGGCCCAGGGCCATCCCCGGCTCGCTGAACAACGTGTAACCGGACACGTGCAGGTGCCCCACCCCGTCGAGGAGCGCGTCCTCCCAGTCGAGCGGGGAGATCAGCTCGCCGGCGCCCCGGTTCGTCAGCATGGAGCGTTCGCCGGTGCTGTCGACCATCGAGATGACCACGGCCGTCGGGTTGCCGCGGTCGACCCGGATGTGCGGGCGGACCCCGGTCTTGGTCAGCTCGGCGATGTGCCATTCGCTGCTGTCGTACCCGCAGCGGGCCAGCAGGCTCGCCGAGGCGCCCAGGTGGGCGGCCCACGCCGCGGTGTTCGCGCCGGAGCCGCCGGGGCGCAGCACGATCTCGGCGGAGATGTCGGAGGGGGCCCCCGGGCCCGGCATGACCGATGCGCCGTGCATGGCCACCACGTCGGTGACCACGTCGCCGATGACCAGCAGGCCCCTGCGGCTCACGACCGTGACCAGGCCAGCGCGATGCGCGCGGCGAGCGCGGTGTTGCCGCGCACGGCGGCGAGGTTGGCCTCCAGGGACGCGCCGCCGGTGGCGCGCACCAGGTAGCCGAGCAGGAACGGGGTGATGGCCTGCCCGGTGACGCCGTCCCGCCCGGCGGCGGCCAGGGCCTCGGCGAGCACCCGGTCGTGCAGCTCCGGGTCGAGCTGCTGGTCCTCGGGGACCGGGTTGGCGACGATCAGGGCGCTCTCCTCGCCGCCGAACGCGTCCTGGCCGCGCATGACGGCGGCGGCCTCCTCCGGCGTCTCGATCCGCCACTCGACGGGACGGCCGGAGGAGTGCAGGTAGAAACCGGGGAAGTCGTCGGTCCGGTAGCCGGCCACGGTCACGCCTCGGGTCTCCAGCCGCTGCAGCGTGGCGGGCACGTCGAGGATCGACTTCACGCCGGCGCACACCACGGTGATGCGGGTCCTGGCCAGCGTGTCCAGGTCGGCGGACTCGTCCTGGTCGTCGGTCCAGCCCCGGTGCACGCCGCCCAGTCCGCCGGTCGCGAACACGCGGATGCCCGCGCGCGCCGCCAGGAACGACGTCGCCGCCACGGTCGTGGCGCCGCTCGTCTTGAGCGCCGCCGCCGGCGGGAGGTCGCGCCGGCTCAGCTTGCGCAGCCCGGGCTCGGTCGCGACGCGCTCCAGCTCCGGCTCGCTGAGGCCGATCCTGGCCACGCCGTCGAGGACCGCGATGGTGGCGGGCACCGCGCCCTCACTCCGTACGATCCGCTCCAGCTCGCGCGCGACCTGGAGGTTGCGGGGCTGCGGCAGGCCGTGCGAGATGATCGTGGACTCCAGCGCGACGACCGGGGCACCCGAGGCCAGAGCCTCGGCGACCTCGTCGGACGGCTGGAGCAGGGAGTCGGCGGTGCGGCGCATATGGGTTTCGTGCTCCTTGAAGGCTGTAGTGACGCATATGCGGAACAGGGTCGTTCGTGAAATTTGTTCCGAACCGAGCAGAGTACGGGCGGACCGCCCCGGCGTCCACCCGGCCTCACAGGAGCAGCAGCACGCCCGCCAGCGACACGCCCGCGACCAGGCCCGTGGCGACCCCGCCGAGCAGCACCGCCCGCCCTCCGCGCAGGAGCCTGCGCAGGTCGATGCCCGCGCCGAGGCCGAACATCGCGGCCGCCAGCAGGATGGCCGCCGCCTGCCCCGCGACGGCGGTCACCGCGTCCGGCACCACCCCCGTCGCCCGCAGGCCCGCCATGGCGACGAACCCGCACACGAACAGCGGCACGCCCACCGGCCGCACCCCTCCGGGCCGCGCCGCCCTGGCCGCTGGGGCCGGCGCGGGTCCGGCGGCGGCCACGGCGCGGGCGGGAACAGGGCGGCGGGCGTACGCGACCAGGGCGACCAGAGGCGCAAGCAGGACGACCCGGCCCAGCTTGACCGCCACGGCCGTCGTCAGCACCCCCGTGGCGGCGCCGATGGCCGCCACCTGGGCCACCTCGTGCACCGACGCCCCCGTCCAGACGGCGAGCTGAAGGGGAGAGAGGCCGAGCCAGGAGGCGGCCAGGGGAACGGCGAGCAGGGCGCCCGTGCCGTACAGCACCACCACCGCCAGCGCGGCGGCGGCCTCGTCGTCCTCGGTGCCCGCGCTGTCGTGCATGGCCGCGACCGCCGCCGCCCCGCAGACGGACACCCCGGTCGCCACCAGCAGCGAGGCGCCGGGCGGGACGCCGAGCCTGCGGCCCGCCACGAGCGTCAGCGCGAAGGTCGCCCCGGTGGTCACCACCACGATCGTCACCGTCCGCCAGCCCAGCTCCAGGACCTGGGGGACGGAGACCTGCAGCCCGAGCAGCACCACCGCCGTCCGCAGCACCGGTCTGGACACGAACCGCAGCCCCGGCGCCAGCCGCCCGCGCGCCCCGCCGAAGCCGGCCAGCGCCGCTCCCAGCACCACCGCGACCACCGCGGCGCTGACCGCCGGGACCGCCGCGTGCACCGCCAGCGCCACGGCCAGGGCGGCGGCGGACGCGAGCACCCCGGGCAGCGCGGCGAGCAGGGGGGCCGGGGCGGGGGAGTCCATGAGATCCAGTCTTCGCCGGGGCCGGGGACGCCGGTAGCCGCGCCTCGGATGGCAGCTCATACCCTGTGGCTATGAGCGAATTGCCCGATCTCGTCTCGTTGCGGCTGCTGGTCGACGTGGGCGAGCTGGGCAGTCTCGGGCAGGCGGCCAGGGCGGCGGGGATGGCGCAGCCGTCGGCCAGCAAGCGCATCGCCCGGCTGGAACGCCGGCTCGGACTGCCCCTGCTGGAGCGGAGCCCCCGAGGGTCGGCGCTCACCCGCGAGGGGAAGATCGTGGCCGGGTGGGCGGCGCAGGTGGTCGGCGCCGCCCATGAGCTCGTGCGGGCCGCCGAGGCCGTCCGGCGCGGCAGGTCGGGGCGGCTCAGGGTGGCGGCGAGCATGACCGTGGCCGAGTACCTGCTGCCGCGCTGGCTGGGCGAGCTGCAGGCCAGGCAGCCGGACGTGCAGGCCGGGCTGGACGTGACGAACTCCGCCGGCGTCGCCGCCCGGGTGCTGGCCGGGGAGGTGGAGCTCGGGTTCGTGGAAGGGCCCGCCGTGCCCGACGGGCTGGCCGGGCGGGTGGTGGGCGCGGACCGGCTGGTGGTCGTGGTGGCGCCCGGCCATCCGTGGGCGCGCCGCCGTACGCTCCTGAGAGGCCCGGAGCTGGCGGCCACCCCGCTGGTGGTGCGCGAGCCCGGGTCGGGCACGCGGGAGACGCTGGACGTGGTGTTCAGCGCGCTGCACCGGGCGAGCCCCAGGCTGGAGCTGGGGTCCAACGCGGCGGTCAAGGGCGCGGCGCAGGCCGGGGTGGCGCCGGCGGTGCTCAGCGCGTACGCGGTGGAGGCGGAGCTGACCACCGGGCGCCTGGTGGAGGTGCCGCTCTACGGGCTGGACCTGGCGCGCACCCTGCGGGCCGTCTGGCGGCGCGGCCGACCGCCCACCGGGTCAGCGGCGACCCTCCTGGCGATCGCCGCCCACTCCGCCTGACGGCCGCGAGGGGCCCGCGCCGCTGGTAAGGCGCATGGCGGACCTGGGAGGAGAGGTCCTAGAGTGCGGTGAATGGGGACTTTCGACGTGGTCATCGCCGGTGGCGGGCACAACGGGCTGGTCGCCGCCGCGTACCTGGCGCGGGCCGGGCGGCGGGTGCTGGTGCTGGAACGACAGAATCACACGGGCGGGCTGGCGATCTCCGCGCGGCCGTTTCCCGGCGTGGACGTGCGGCTGTCGCGCTACTCCTATCTGGTCAGCCTGCTCCCGACGAAGATCGTCAGGGAGCTGGGCCTGAGGCTGGAGCTGCGCCGCCGCCGTTACTCCTCCTACACGCCGGTCGGCGACACCGGGCTGCTCGTCGACGGCGGGGACGCGGGCCGCACCCGGGCCGCGTTCCGGGCCGTCACCGGCGGCGAGGCCGACCACGCGGCGTGGGAGGCGTTCTACGGCATGACCGCGTCGGCGGCGCGGGCGCTGGCGCCGACGCTGCTGGAGCCGCTGCGGCCGGCGGCGGAGGTGGAGAAGCTGGTCGGCGCCGAGGCGTGGCGCGACCTGTTCGCCCGGCCCATCGGCGAGGTGGTGGACGAGCGGTTCGCCGACGACGTCGTGCGCGGCGTGGTCCTCACCGACGCGCTGATCGGCACGTTCGCCGACCCGGCCACCGACCTGCTGGCCAACCGCTGCTTCCTCTACCACGTGATCGGTGACGGCACCGGTGCGTGGAACGTGCCGGTGGGCGGCATGGGCGCCGTCTCCGGCGCGCTGGAGACGGCCGCCCGCGCGGCCGGCGCGGAGATCAGGACCGGCGCCGAGATCGTCGGCATCGCGCCGTCCGGCGAGGTGACGTTCCGTACGGACGACGGCGAGCACACGGTCACCGGCGGGCACGTGCTGGTCAACCTGCCGCCCGCGGTGCTCGACCGGGTCCTCGGCCGCGCCCCCCGCGTCCCGGAGGGCGCCCAGCTCAAGGTCAACATGGTGCTGTCCCGGCTGCCCAGGCTGAAGGACGCGGGCGTGGACCCGAAGGCGGCCTTCAGCGGGACGTTCCACATCAACGAGAGCCGCGACCAGCTCGCCCGCGCGCACGCGCAGGCGGCCAGGGGCGACATCCCGGACCTGCCGCCCGCCGAGGTCTACTGCCACTCGCTCACCGACCCGTCCATCCTCGGCCCCGAGCTGCGCGGCAGGGCCGAGACGATGACGCTGTTCGGCCTGCACATGCCCGCCCGCCTGTTCCGGCTCGACCCGGACGGCGCCCGCGAGCGGGCGCTGCGCGCCACCCTCGCCTCCGTCGACTCGGTGCTGGCCGAGCCGATCGAGGGCTGCCTGCTGCGCGCCCCCGACGGGACCCTGTGCGTCGAGGCCAAGTCGCCCGTCGATCTGGAGCGGGAGGCCGGCCTGCCCGGCGGCCACATCTTCCACCGCGACCTGAGCTGGCCGTACGGGGACGAAGGCGGCTGGGGCGTGGAGACGGAGCACGAGCGAATCCTGCTGTGCGGGGCCGGCGCCCGGCGCGGCGGCGGGGTGAGCGGCATCCCCGGCCACAATGCGGCGATGGCGGTGCTGGGGCGCTGACCTGCCTTCATCGGGTTCTCAGAATGGTGCTCTAGCGTGGTGGGCATGAGCGACGGTGCGCGGTTGCTGGTGGTGGACGACGAGCCCGCGCTGCGCGAGGCGCTGCAGTCCAGCCTGGAGTTCGAGGGCTACGAGGTGACCACCGCCGACGACGGGCTGGCCGCCCTGGCGGAGCTGGCCCGCCGGCCGTACGACACCGTGCTGCTCGACGTCATGATGCCGCGACTCGACGGGCTGACCGCCTGCCGCAGGCTGCGGGGCGCGGGCAACCACGTCCCCGTGCTCATGCTCACCGCCCGCGACGCCGTCGGCGACCGGGTGTCCGGGCTCGACGCGGGCGCCGACGACTACCTGGTCAAGCCGTTCGAGCTGGACGAGCTGCTGGCGCGGGTGCGCGCGCTGCTGCGGCGGGGCGCGCTCGGCGGCGCGAACGCGCCCGGGGACACGCTGTCCTTCGGCGACCTGCGGATGGACCCGGTGACCCGCGAGGTCGCCAGGGGCCCGCGGCGGCTGGACCTGACCAGGACCGAGTACCTGCTGATGGAGTTGTTCCTGACCCACCCGCGCCAGGTGCTGACCCGCGAGCAGATCCTGGCCGAGGTGTGGGGGTTCGACTTCGAGCCCACCTCCAACTCGCTCGACGTGTACGTGATGTACCTGCGGCGCAAGACCGAGGCGGGCGGCGAGCCGCGCGTCATCCAGACCGTGCGCGGCGTCGGCTACGTGCTCAGGGGTTCCCCATGAGGAAGCAGCACAGCCTGCGCTCGCGGCTCACGCTCCTGGTCGCCGCGGCGGTGGCGATCGCGGTGGCGGTCTCCGCCGTCGGCTGCTGGTACTTCGTCCGCCGCGAGCTGTCCTGGCAGCTCAACCAGTCGCTGCGGGACATCGACGTGCCCGTGAAGGCGATGCAGGCGGCGGTGCGGACGTGCTCGCCCCGGCCGGCCGCCACGCTGGACGGGCACCCGGCGTTCGCCGAGCCGATGCAGATCGTCTTCCCCAGCGGTGATCGGTGCGTCATGGGCAACACCGCGATCAAGGTCACCCCGTGCGAGAAGCGGATCGCGGCCGGCGGCTACGGCGGGTGGGAGTTCTACGACGGCCACGCCGACGACGGCACCGCGCTGCGCGTCTTCGTCAGGAACGTGGACGAGAACGCCGCCTTCGTCGTCGCCCGCCCGGTCGAGGAGATCAACGACACCCTGCGCAGGGTGACGGCCCTGCTGGCCGGCGTGGCCGCGCTCGGCGTGCTGGTCGCCGCCTCGGCCGGCCTGCTCGTCTCGCGCGCCGCGCTGCGCCCCGTCGGACGCCTGACCAAGGCGGTCGAGCACATCGCGCAGACCGAGGACCTCGACACCCGCATCCCGGTCGACGGCAGCGACGAGATCGCCCGGCTGAGCGCCTCCTTCAACGCCATGACGGCCGCCCTGGCCGGCTCCCGCGACCGGCAGCGGCAGCTGGTCGCCGACGCCGGCCACGAGCTGCGCACCCCGCTCACCACCCTGCGCACCAACATCGACCTGCTGCTGCGCAGCGAGCAGACCGGCCGCAGCCTCGACCCCGCCGCCAAGGAGCGGCTGCTGATCAACGTCAAGGCGCAGTTCGCCGAGCTGACCACGCTCGTCGGCGACCTGCTGCAGCTCGCCCGCGGCGACACCGACCACGAGCCGCACACCGAGCTCGCCTTCCAGGACGTGGTCACCTCCGCGGTGGAGCGGGCGCGGCTGCGCGGCGCCGAGGTCGTCGCCGACCTGGAGCCGTGGTACGTGGTCGGGGAGGCCGCGTCGCTGGAGAGGGCGGTGCTCAACCTCATCGACAACGCCGCCAAGTTCAGCCCCGGCAACGAGGTGGAGGTCACCCTGCGGGAGGGGATCCTGACGGTACGGGACCACGGTCCCGGCATCGCGGAGGAGGAGCTGCCGCACGTGTTCGAGAGGTTCTGGCGCTCGCCCTCGGCGCGGTCGCTGCCGGGCTCGGGGCTGGGGCTGGCCATCGTCGCCCAGGCCGTCGAGGAGGCCGGGGGGCGGATCCGGCTGCGCAACGCCGACGGCGGCGGCGTGGCCGCGACCATGGCCCTGCCGGGCTCGCCCGCGCCGCGGGAGTGAGCTCAGGCGGGCAGCGCGGCCAGCAGGAAGGCGAGGCGGGCGGCGGCGGCCTCCACGTCGTCGGCGGTGCCGAGGCGGTAGCCCCACGAGGTGACGAAGCTGCCGTCCTCGGAGCACGTGACGCTCTCGGCGAGCGTGCTGGAGAAGCGATTGCGCACCGAGACATAGGCAGGGTCACTGGCGAGCGACACGCCCTGGACGGAAAGGTCGGCGTGGCGACCCGCATGCCAGGCGAATTGCTCGAGGCATAGCGCGGAATCATGCATCATGCGTCACCTCCGCAACGTCTCGGGCAAAGAATTGCACGATCTTGGGCGGAGGGCAAGCAATTGCTCCGGTTAATGTGGCGAATGTTTCCGATACTCGTCAAGAACCTTGATGATGATGTCACGCGCCGGCTCGCCGAATTGCGCGGCTTTCGCGAAGTCGTCGAAGGCCCTGGTGTAGAAGGCGATGTCGTCGGGGTCGCGCAGGACCAGGTCCTTCGTCAGCGTGCCCACGGCGACCAGGGCCTCGTTGAAGATCCAGAAGCCGTGGATCGGGTTGGCGGGCAGCTCCTGGGTGAACGGGATGACGCCGAACTCGACGTTCGGCAGCGTGCTGACCGCCAGCAGCCGGTCGAGCTGGCCGCGCATGACGTCGACCGGGGCCAGCCGGGTGTGCAGCGCCGCCTCCAGGACGACGAAGCGGAACGTGCGCGTGCGGTCGTAGAGGATCTCCTGGCGCTGCATGCGCACCCGCACCGCCGCGTCGATCTGGTCGGGGGCGCTGTAGAGGCGCTTGACCTTGCCGAACACGTGGCGCGCATACTCGGCCGTCTGCAGCAGGCCGATCAGGATGCCCGGCTCGAAGGCGCGGAACAGCTTGGTGCGGGCCTCCAGGTCGCGCAGGTCCTCCTGGATCGCGGCCAGGCCGCTGCGATGGCGCTGCTTCCAGCCGTCGTGCCGCTCCACCAGCGCGATGGCCTGGGTGATCAGCTCGTCGGTGGTCTCCGGAGGCGCCGAGACGGCCTGGGCCCAGACCACCACGTCGTCCTCCGTCGCCGTCTGCCGCGCGTTCTCCAGGCGGGAGACCTTGGACGGCTGCCAGCGCAACCGCTCGGCGAGCTCCTTGCCGGACAGGTGCGCCGACTCGCGCAGGTGCCGGAGCTGGACGCCGAGGTCGATGCGCGCCTGCTGAAAGGAGGTCACGTCGCAAGAGGCTAGACCCGTCTTCGTGGATCAGGCCAGACCCCTTCGCGCAATTGTGATCAGCCGGTCGCGGGTCGTGCCCGGGCGGTGGCCGCCGCGATTTCGGGCAGGACCCGGGCGGCGATTTCGGTGAGGAGCTCACGGGGCACCTCGACCGCGGTCTCGCCGTCGAGCACGTCGCGCAGATCGGCGAGGGCCTGGGCGTCCGTGACCTGAAGGCCCTGGACGACGATCGTGCCGCGGTCCGTCTCGTACAGGGTGGGGCAGGCGCCGGCCTCCGACGTCGACCCCAGGAACCGCATCCGCATGACGATCCTTCCCCGAACTACGTCAGCAATTGCGCGCAATTGTACGGCTCAACGGCTGACTTGTGATCGTTTTTCGGAAAAATCGCCTTTCGAAGGCTATAGGGGCTAATCGAGTGAATTGTGGATGATGTGTGCCGCACGGGCGAAGAGGTCCAGAGTCGCGGCGTGCAGCGCGTCCCCGAGGTCTCGGGGGGCTTTGCCGGCGAACGCCCTGGCATGCGTGCCTTCGAGCACGATGCCGAGCTTGAAGCACGCCATGACCGCGTACCAGTCGACGGCGGACAGGTCGCGGTCGGACAGCGCCGCGTAACAGCCGACGATCTCACGCGGCGAGGCCAGGCCGGGGACGTGCGCGCTGCCCATCGGCCACATCGCCACCAGCCAGCCGAGGTCGATCAGCGGATCGCCGATCGTGCACATCTCCCAGTCGACGATGGCGGCCACACGCGGGCCGTCGTGGGCGAACATCAGGTTGGCCAGGTGGTAGTCGCCGTGCATGATCCCCGGCCGGAACGTGGCGGGCCGGTTGTCCTCCAGCCACCGCGCGGTCTCCTCCAGTCCGGGGATGTCCGGCCCCGGATAGCCGTCGAGCTCGCCGTAGGAGTCGAGCTCGCGCAGCCACCGCGGCACCTGACGCTCCAGGAACCCCTCCGGCCTGCCGAAGCCCGGCAGCAGATCCGGGTCCACCCGGCCCAGCTCGGCCAGCGCCGAGGCCGCCTCCAGTCCCATCCGGTGGCGGATGGCCGGGTCGCTCGCGTGCGGCTCCGGCAGCCCGGTCGTGGCGTTGAACCCCTCGACCGGCTCCATCAGGTAGAACACCGGCTCCCTCGCGGTCTGCGCGGCCACCAGCCGGGGCGCCGCGACCGGCGTGTCACGCAGCGCCGCCAGCACCCGGGCCTCGCGCCGCAGCACCTCGTTGCTCTTGGCGCGGGCGTGCTGCGGCGGCCTGCGCAGGATGTACGGGACGCCGCCGCGTTCGAAGCGGACCATCACGTTCTGGGTGCCGCCGGCGACCGGCGCGACCTCGGTGATCGGGCCCGCGGGCAGGCCCCGCTCGTCCATCCAGGCGCCGAGCTCGTCGAGGTCGACGGAGCCGACGTCGATGTGGGTGGAGGTCATGGCCGGCCTTTCGACACCGAATCGCGTTCTAGAGATCCCATCCTACGGCGCGGAGTCACCCCAGCGCCTGCATGAAGGGCAGGAACTGCCGGGACCGGTCACCGGGCGGCCGGCCGCCGCGCGCCATCAGGGACACCTCCACCGGAGAGCCGATCCCGTGCCCGGCCGCCCACCGCGCCAGGCCCTCCTGCGCCAGGTCGAGGTCCAGCCGCACCTCGCCGCCCGCGTCCAGCGCCAGGTCGGCGATGAGCGCGCGGGCGGTCTCCTCGTCGCGGGCCACCACCGGGCCGATCACCACGTTGCCGTCGTTGCGCCAGCAGTGGCCGAACCCGCCCTCGGCCACCCGCACCCGCTCCCCGAACCCGGGCATGCGGTGCAGCAGCGCCGACCGGTCCGTGCCGAACACCTCCGCGTCCAGCGCCAGGATGTCGTCCAGGTCCGCCGCCGTGGCCACGCGGGTGCGGCCCGAGCGCTCGCCCCGGAAGACGCCGGTGCGCATGGCCACCCGGCCCACCGTGCGGAAGCCGAGGCTCTCGTACAGGGGTCTGCCGAACTCGGTGGCATGCAGCGTCACGACGCGGTCGCCCGCCTCGGCGAGCACGTGCTCCATCAGCCCGCGGGCCAGCCCTCGGCGGGCGTACCGGGAGGCGGTGAGCACCATGCTGACCACCGCCTGGTCGTCGCCGTAGCGGGTCAGGACGGTGGTGGCGGCCAGGCCGTCCCCGTCGGGCGCGTCGATCCCGTACACCTCGCCGACCTCGAACAGCAGCGTCCACTTGTGCCGCTCCGGAGGCCAGTCGCGGTCCACGGCCAGCCGTCCGCAGGCGTCCAGGTAGTCGGGCGTCAGTCGGCGGATCACCATGCCGGTCATCCTCGCGTACGAGGATATATGCCCTCAAATCGTTTAAATGAGGCTTTCCGGCACGTCCACCGGCTGGGCGCGCAGCTCCTCGCCGAGCGCCTTGGCCTGGGCGTCCATCCGGGGACTCGCGGCCACGCCCCGGCCGAGCAGGCCGTGGACGACGAAGTTCAGCGCGTTCAGGTTGGGCAGCGGGTGGCGGTCGACGCGGTAGGGGGCCAGCTCGGGCAGCAGCTCCTTCAGGCGCTCGGTGGTGAGGTGCGCGGCCAGCCAGGCGTAGCGCTCGGGCGTGGTGGTCCACACGCCCAGGTTCGCGTTGCCGCCCTTGTCACCGGAGCGCGCCCCGGCGATCCGCCCCAGCGGCATCCGCACCGTCGCCCCCTCCACGACCGGCGCGCCGCTCTCCGCGCCGGGCTCCGCCACCGCGCCGGACTCCGCCGGAGGGTCGGACTCCGCCACCGCGGCGGGCTCCGCCGGAGGGCCTGGGTAGTCCACGGGGACGGGTTCGCCGTCCAGGTACACCTCCGGGCGGACCTCCGACGCCGGCACCAGGACCGGCCAGTACACCCCGTACGGCGAGGCGTCGCCCGGCGGGGTGAGCCCGTAGAAGCCGGGATAGCCGGCCAGCCCGGTCTCCACCACGGCCGAGGAGAACGCCCGGCCCGCCGTGCGCCGGTCGGCGTCCATGACCGTGATCCTGAGCAGGCCCTGAGCGGTCAGCGTGACGTCCACCTGGTCGAAGGAGTCCTTCGGGATCCGCGCCCAGATCGCCTCCTCCGCGACCCGGGCCTTGTCCTCGACGTCCAGCCCGGTGAGCACGAGGGTCATCGTGTTGCGGTAGCCGGCCGGGTAGTTGACCGCGACCTTGAGCGTGCCGGGCGGCGGCTCGCCGCGGACGCCGGTGACGCGGACCCGGTCGGAACCGTCGGGCTCCAGGCGGATCGTGTCGAACCGGGCCACCACGTCAGGTCCTGGGTAGCGCGGGTCCGCGATCTCGTACAGCAACTGGGCCGTGACCGTGCCGACCGAGACCAGCCCGCCGGTGCCGGGGTGCTTGGTGATCACGCACGAGCCGTCGGCGTGCAGTTCGGCGATCGGGAAGCCGCAGTGCGCCAGGTCCGGCACGTCCTGGAAGAACGCGTAGTTGCCGCCCGTCGCCTGGCAGCCGCACTCGATGACGTGGCCGGCGACGACCGAGCCCGCGAGCGGGTCGAGGTCGTCCGGACCCCACCCGTACCGCCAGATGCCGGGCCCCGTCACCAGGGCCGCGTCCGTGACGCGGCCGGTCACCACCACGTCCGCGCCGGCCGCCAGGGCGGCGGCGATGGGCCGGCCGCCGAGATAGGCGTTGGCCGTGAGCGGGGCGGCCGCGAGCCGCTCGCCGGTGTCGGCGTTGACCAGGTCCAGGTCGCGGCCCATGAGGTCGTCGCCGGCCACGTGCGCGACCCTGGCGGACAGGCCCAGCCGGTCGGCGAGCTCGCGCACGGCCTGGGCGCAGCCCGCCGGGTCGAGCCCGCCCGCGTTCGACACGATCTTGATGCCGCGCTCCAGGCAGGCGCCGAGCACGTCCTCCACCTGGCGCAGGAACGTCGGCGCGTAGCCGGGACGGCCCTTGAGCCGGTTCCCCGCCAGGATGAGCATGGTCAGCTCGGCCAGCCAGTCGCCGGTGAGCACGTCGATCGGGCCGCCCTCGACCATCTCGCGGGCCGCCGACAGCCGGTCGCCGTAGAAGCCGCTGCAGTTCGCCACCCGGAGCACGGCGCGGCTCACGGGACCCAGCGGGGCGGGCGCTTGGCCATGAAGGCGGCGATGCCCTCCTGGCCCTCCTCGGAGGTGAAGCGCTCGGCCGACAGCTCGGCCATCCGCCGCAGCCCCTCCTCGAACGGCACCGCGGGCAGCTCGCCCACCAGCACCTTGGTGATCGCCAGCGCCTCCGGCCCGCCCTTGACCAGCATCTCGGTGTAGTGGCGTACGGTCGCGTCCAGTTCCTCCTCCGGCACCGCCCGGTTGAGCAGGCCGATCTCCACCGCCCTGGCCGCGTCGAAGACCTCGCCGGTCAGGAAGTACTCGGCCGCGGCCCGCGGGTTCACCCGGCGCAGCACCGGCACCGCGATCATGGCGGGCACCACGCCGAGCCGCACCTCGGAGAACGCGAACGTCGCCGTGTCGGGCGCGATCGCGAAGTCGCACGCCGTCACCAGGCCGAGTCCGCCCGCGCGGGCGGTGCCGTTGAGCCGGCACACCACGGGCTTGGGGCTCTTCCAGAGCATGGTCAGGATGTCCGGCAGCGACGTCGTCACCGGCGCGGCGGACGGGTCGCGCTGCTCCTTCAGGTCCGCCCCCGAGCAGAACACCGGGCCCGCGCCGGTCAGCACGATCACCCGCACCGCGTCGTCGTCGAGCGCCCGCCGCAGCTGGGAGTCCAGCTCGGCCAGGAGCCCGGTGGACAACGCGTTGCGGTTCTTCGGCGAGTCCAGGGTCAGCGTCGCGACCCCGCCGGCCAGGCTGCTGCGCACCAGCTCCGTCATGGATCCTCTTCCTCGATCATCGCCAGCACGGCGCCCGCGTCCACCTGCCGGCCCTTCTCCACGTGCACGGTCGCGACCACGCCCGCCGCGGGGGCGGTGACCGCGTGCTCCATCTTCATCGCTTCCAGCACCAGGATCGGGGTCCCCTTCGCCACCCGGTCACCCGGCCCCACCTCCACCCGCAGCACGCTGCCCGGCATGGGGGCCAGCAGCGAGCCGGGAGCGACGTGCTCGACGGGCTCCGGCAGGCGCGGCACGGGGGTCAGCACGGCGGCGCCTCGCGGGCCGTCGACGTAGACCTTCCCCTCGCCGTACCAGCACACCTCGAACGCCCGCCGCACCCCGGACTCCTCCAGGACCACCCGGTACGCCCCGGGACCGTCCGCCGGCCGGACGGCGTCAGCCGGGACGACCTCCATCAGGGTGGTGGCGTGGGGGAGCGGGTCGTAGACGACCTCGGTCTCCTCGAAGCGGGCCGTACGGGGCTGCGAGCGGACGTTGCGCCAGCCGGAGGGGAGGGCGCGCAGGACCGGGGCGCGGTCGCGGTTGGCGGCGGCCAGGGCCAGCGCGGCGGCCAGCGCCTCCTGGTCGCCGGGAGGCGGGGGAGCCGTGGGCGGGTGCTCGTCGAGGAAACCGGTGTGGGTGTCGCCCCTCTCGAAATCACGATTTGTGAGGATCTGGAGGATCATGTCGCGATTGGTGGTGACGCCGTGCAGGCGGGCGCCGCGCAACGCCGCCGTCAGCCTGCGCACCGCCTCGCCCCGCGTGGCCCCGTAACCGACGATCTTGGCCAGCATGGAGTCGTAGTGCGGCGGCACCACAGACCCGCTCTCCACCCCCGCGTCCACCCGGACCGCGCCGGTCACCTCGAACCGGTGCAGCGTCCCCGACTGCGGCAGGTACGCGAGATCCTCCGCGCACAGCCGGACCTCCACCGCGTGCCCGCCCGGCCGCGGCGGCGCGGCCGGCAGCCGGGCGCCCTCGGCCACCTCCAGCTGCAGCCGGACCAGATCCACCCCGTACACCAGCTCGGTCACCGGATGCTCGACCTGCAGCCGGGTGTTCATCTCCAGGAACGCCACCCGCTCGCCCGCGACCAGGAACTCGACCGTCCCCGCCCCCACGTACCCGATGGCGCGCGCGGCGCGGACGGCCGCCTCCTCCAGCCGGGCCCGCAGCTCCGGCGTCACCCCCGGCGACGGGCACTCCTCCACCACCTTCTGGTGCCTGCGCTGGACGCTGCACTCCCGCTCGCCCAGCGCCCACACGGTGCCGTGCCCGTCGGCCAGGACCTGCACCTCGACGTGCCTGGCCCCCTCCAGCAGCGGCTCGGCGAACACCTCGCCGTCGCCGAAGGCCGCCAGCGCCTCCCGCCGCGCCGACTCCACCTGCCCCGCCAGCTCGGCGGGCCCGCGCACCACCCGCATGCCGCGCCCGCCGCCGCCCGCCCGCGCCTTGACCAGCACCGGGAACTCGCCGGGCGACTCCGGATCGAGGGTCGGCAGCACCGGCACCCCGGCCTCCGCCATCAGCCGCTTGGCCTCGGTCTTGGCGCCCATCGCCGCGACGGCCCGCGGCGGCGGCCCGACCCAGGTCAGCCCGGCGTCCAGGACGGCCCCGGCGAACTCCGCGTTCTCCGACAGGAACCCGTACCCCGGATGGACCGCGTCCGCCTCCGCCACCCGGCACGCCTCGATCACCCGGCCGATCGCCAGGTAGGTCTCGGCGGGCGTCACCCCGGCCAGCCGCACCGCCAGGTCGGCCTCGGCCACGTGCGGCGCGCCGGCGTCCGCGTCGGAGTAGACGGCCACGGTGCCGATGCCCAGCTCACGGCAGGTACGGAAGACCCGGCGGGCGATCTCGCCCCGGTTCGCCACCAGCAGACGCCTGATCACGGCCGGAACACCCCGAACCCGGCCGGCTCCGGCACCGGCGCGCTGTTGACCGCCGACAGGCACAGGCCCAGCACCGTCCGGGTGTCGCGCGGGTCGATCACCCCGTCGTCGTAGAGCCGGCCCGACAGGAAGAACGGCAGCGACTCCGCCTCCACCTGCGCCTCCACCATCGCCCGCATGGCCGCGTCCGCCTCCTCGTCGTACACCTGGCCGCGCGCCCCGGCCGCGGCGCGGCCGACGATCGACAGCACCCCGGCGAGCTGCGCGGGGCCCATCACCGCCGACTTGGCGCTCGGCCAGCTGAACAGGAACCTGGGCCCGTACGCGCGACCGCACATGCCGTAGTTGCCCGCGCCGTACGAGGCGCCCATGACCACGGTCAGGTGCGGCACGGTCGAGTTGGACACCGCGTTGATCATCATCGCGCCGTGCTTGATGATGCCGCCCTGCTCGTACTCCTTGCCGACCATGTAACCCGTGGTGTTCTGCAGGAAGATCAGCGGGGTGCGGGTCTGGTTGGCGAGCTGGATGAACTGGGTGGCCTTCTGCGACTCCGCGCTGAACAGCACCCCGCGGGCGTTGGCCAGGACGCCCACCGGGTAGCCGTGCAGCCGTGCCCAGCCCGTCACCAGCGACGGCCCGTACAGCGGCTTGAACTCCTCGAACGCGCTGCCGTCGACCACCCGCGCGATCACCTCGCGCGGGTCGAAGGGCACCTTCAGGTCCTCCGGCACGATCCCCAGCAGCTCCTCCGCCGGGTAGGCCGGCTCGCGCACCGGGTACGGCTCGACGCCGCGCTTGCGCCAGTGGAGCGAGCGGACGACGCGGCGGCCGATGCGCAGCGCGTCGTGCTCGTCGGCGGCGAGGTAGTCGGCCAGGCCGCTCACCCGGGCGTGCATCTCGGCCCCGCCCAGCGACTCGTCGTCGGACTCCTCGCCGGTCGCCATCTTGACCAGCGGCGGCCCGCCCAGGAACACCTTGGCCCGCTCGCGCACCATCACCGTGTAGTCGCTCATCCCCGGGACGTACGCGCCGCCCGCCGTGGAGTTGCCGAACACCAGCGCGATCGTCGGGATTCCGGCAGCCGACAGCCGCGTCAGGTCGCGGAAGATCCGGCCGCCCGGGATGAAGATCTCCTTCTGGGTCGGCAGGTCGGCGCCGCCGCTCTCCACGAGGTTCACGTACGGCAGGCGGTTCTCCATCGCGATGTCGGCGGCCCGCAGCGTCTTGCGCAGCGTCCACGGGTTGGACGCGCCGCCCCGCACCGTCGGGTCGTTCGCGCTGATCAGGCACTCGACGCCCTCGACCACGCCGATGCCGGTCACCACGCTCGCCCCGACCGGGAAGTCGCTGCCCCAGGCGGCCAGCGGCGACAGCTCCAGGAACGGCGAGTCCGGGTCGACGAGCAGCTCGATCCGCTCGCGGGCGAGCAGCTTGCCGCGCGCCCGGTGGCGCTCGACGTACTTGGCGCCGCCGCCCGCGACCGCCTTGGCGTGCTCGGCGTCCAGCTCCGCCAGCTTGGCGAGCATCGCCTCACGGCGGCGCGCGTAGTCGCCGTCGCCGGTGTCGAGCCTGCTGACGATCACGTTGCCTCCCCTGAGCCTGACGGCAGCGTCAATCCGATGGCCCGTGCCCAGAGCCGGGTCAGGTGGTCCACGGCCGCCTCCTCACCCGCGGGCTCGCCCAGGTCGAGCCAGACGTGCGCGAAGTGCTCCACCATGCCGCCCAGCATGATCGCCGTCAGCCTCGGGTCGAGCGACGGGTCGGCCAGGCCCTGCTCCTGCAGCCGCCGCAGGCCGTCCTCGCCGCGCCGCACGAACACCTCGCGCAGCTCCAGCAGCAGGCCGCCGAACCGGTCGTCGACGGTGGCCGCGTGCTCCAGCATCCGCACCAGCCGCGAGTTCGCCGCCCAGGCCCGCAGGTAGAGCCGGTTGGCGGCGGCTATCCGCGCGTACGGGTCCGCCGGCGCGGCCGGGCCGACCACGCTCGCCGCGAACATCTCACCCACCACCGCCCCCGCGACCTCGGCGAACAACGCCTCCTTGGAGTCGAAGTACGTGTAGAACGTGCCGTGCGACACCCCGGCGCGCACGCACACGTCGTCCACCCGTACCGCGTCGTACCCGCACTCCTCGAACGCCTCACGCCCCGCGCCCAGGAGCGCGGCGCGCGTGCGCCTCCCGCGCCGGGTGAGCGACTTGACGATCACGTCAGGAACGGTAGCGCGATCCTCCCCGCATGAGAAGGGCCAACCCTCCGTGAGGAGGAGCGGCCCCGAATCGAGCCCGGACCGGTGGCCGTCGAGCCGCCCTCGACCTGGAGGTGGACGTCCATCCGGACCTTCGTGCCGTGGACGTGGAGCGACGTGGTCGCCACGCGGTTCCTGCCCTGGCCGGTGTGGTGGAGCAGGTAGACCATGGCGGCGTCCCGGCCCGACCTGTCGGCCGGCTTGCGCTGATTGATCACCTGGTAGCCGGAGCCGCACAGGGCGACCACGTTCGTGGTGTTCTTGATCAGCGGCGCGGCTTGGTCGGCAGGCTCGTCTCCCCGCCGCCGCTCGTGGGGTACACGGTCGGCTCGATGTCCGGCTCCACGACGGTGTCCCGTTTCTTCTTCGTCTTCGTCGGCGAAGGCGAGGGCTTCTTGGTGGTCGGACGGGTCGTGGGGATCGTGACCGAGTCGGGCACCTGCGTGGCGCTGTCCTCGGGCCTCTTCTTCTTGGTCCTGGTCGGCTTGGGCGACTCCAGCTCCGGCGTGGGGACGGGCGAGTACGTGTCCGGGACCGGCTCGGCCGTGACCGGGGCGGTGGCGGTGGCGTTGTCCACGTTGCGCACCGGCGTGGACGTGGCGTTGGCCTGCACCAGGACGGCCCCGACCACCACGAGCAGCGCCGCGGCGGCGGTGCCGGAGAGGGCGAAGGTGAGCGTCCGGCGCTGCTTGGACATCGGCTCCCGAGGCTCCTTGCCTCCTCCGGGACCGCCCTGCCCGGGCCCGTTCTGGCCACGCCGGCCCTGCCGGCGACGACCTCGCCCGGACCGGCCCTGCTCAGCGCCGCCCTGCCCGGGACCGCCCTGCCCGGGACCGTTCTGACCGGGACCGTTCTGCCCGGGACCGTTCTGCCCGGGACCACCCTGACCGGGGGCGGGCGCTGACTGACCGTGCTGACCGTAGGCGGGGCCACCCTGGGCGGTGGGCCCCGAGTGTTGCGGGAACGACTGCGCGCCCATGCCGGGGTGCCCGTGCATCCCCGGGTACCCGCCGGGACCGGCAGCGTCCCCGCCCGTCGTCTCGGGCGCGCCACCGGGTCCACCGGAGAAACCTGGCATCCCAGGTCCACCGGGTCCACCGAGGCCAGGGCCACCTGGCCCACCGGGCGCGCCGTGGAGGCCGGGCGCACCGGGTGAGCCTGGCGCACCGGGACCTATCGGCCCGCTGGGTCCGCTCGGTCCGCTGTGCGGGCCCGGCCCGCCGGGGACCCCCGGCGTCCCGGGGCCCATCGGGCCGTACGCGCCGGTGTGCGGCATGGGGTCGGCGCCCGGCATCCACGGGGCCTGCGGCGCGCCGGGCTGACCAGGATGACCAGGATGGCCGGTATGACCAGGATGGCCGGGAACAGGCTGGCTCACCCCGGACTGCCCTCCGCCGGGCTGCCCGAGGCCCGGCTGGCCGGCACCCGCCTGCCCGAGGCCCGGCTGCCCGGCTCCCGCCTGTCCGAAGCCTGGCTGCCCGAAGCTCGGCTGCCCGGCACCCGGCTGGCCCGCGCCGGGGTGGCTCATGCCGAAGTGGCTCGGCTGGTGGGGGCCGTTCTGGTGCGTTCCGCCGAAGGGCGGGGCAGGGGAGGAGAGGTACGGGGTCGGCTCGTAGGGAAGGTGGCTCGGCGGGGCGGGGACCGGCTCGATCGCGGCGTTCGGCGCCGGCTGCCCCGTCAGCTCGACGATCAGCCGGTCGGCCGACGGCCGCTGGGCCGGGTCCTTCGACAGGCAGAGCGCCACCAGCTCGGCCAGCCGTCCTTCCATGGCGCCGAGCTGCGGTTCCTGGTGCAGGATGCGGTTCATCACGACCGGGATGGAGTCGGCGCCGAAGGCCGGCTTGCCGGTGGCGGCGTACGCCATGGTGACGCCCCAGGCGAACACGTCCGCCGCCTCCGACACCGGCGCGCTGCCGGTGAGCTGTTCGGGGGCGAGGTAGGACGGGGTGCCCATGGCCATGCCGGTGGCGGTCGCGCCGGGCGCGTCGAGGGCGCGGGCGATGCCGAAGTCGATCACCACGGGCCCTTCCGGGCCCATGAGCACGTTGGCGGGCTTGAAGTCGCGGTGCAGGATCCCGGCCCGGTGGATGGCCGCGAGCGCGGTCGCGGTGCTGATCGCCAGCCGTTCGAGCGCCGCCCCCCGGCGCGGACCCTCGTTGATCACTAACTCGCGCAGTGACGGTCCCGGCACGTACTCGCTGACGATGTACGGCCTGCTGCCCTCCAGGTCGGCGTGGAGCACCGGCGCGGTGCAGAACCGGGCGACCCGCTGGGCCACCGCCACCTCGCGCAGGAAGCGGTTCCTGGCGTCCTGGTCGGCCGTCAGGGCGTTGTGCAGGAGTTTGACGGCGACCTGCTCGCCGGACGCGGTCCTGCCCAGGTAGACCACACCCTGGCCACCCTCACCGAGCCGGGCGACGATCTCGAACGCGCCCAGCCGTTGCGGGTCGTCCGCCATCAACGGCTGGAACTGACTCACACCGGACCCCCATACAGAACATTCGCTGGGGCAAAACGCTACCAGCGTGGCTATTGGGATGAGTCGCTACCTGGAATATCTCTCGGATCTGACGTCCGCCTGTCAGCGTCTCCCCGCAGGTCGTCACCGCGATGGTGACCGAGGTCACGTCTTGGTGAACGGCCCCGTCAGATCGCCTTGCCGGGGTTGAGGATGTTCAGCGGGTCGAACACGGCCTTGATGCCGTGCTGCACCTCCCGCGTCACCGGCCCGGCCTCCAGGTCCAGCCAGCGCCGCTTCAGCACGCCGACCCCGTGTTCGCCGGTGAGCGTGCCGCCCAGCTCCAGCGCCCGAGCGAACACCTCGTCGGCCGCGGCCCACACCTCGGCGGGCGGCTCGCTCGTCCCGTGCTCGAAGACGAACACCGGATGCAGGTTGCCGTCGCCGGCGTGCGCGACGGTGCAGATCCGCACGCCGTGCCGGGCGGCGGCGGCCTCGATCGCGCCGATCATGTCGGGCAGCGCCGAGCGCGGCACGCACACGTCCTCGACCAGGCAGGCGCCGAGCCGCTCCTTGGCCTGGTAGGCCAGCCGGCGCAGCCCGATCAGCTCCTCCGACTCCGCCGGCGTGGACGCGACGGCCACGAACGTGGCGCCGTTGTCGAGGCACAGCCCCTCCATGCGGGCGACGGCCGCCTGACAGTCGGAGGCGTCGGACTGGCCGATGAGCATGGCCTTCGTGCCGGGCTCCAGGCCGATGTTGCGCCAGTCGTCGATGGCCTCCAGCGTGGCCCGGTCCAGCAGCTCCATCAGCGACGGCTGGCAGCCCGCCGCCATGATCGCCGACACCGCGGCGCCCGCGTCGCGCAGCGAGCCGAACTCGGCCGCGAACGTGGCGGGCGCCGCCGCGGGGACCGGCCGCAGCCGCACGGTGGCGGCGGTGATCACACCCAGGGTGCCTTCGGAGCCGACGAACAGCCCGGTCAGGTCGTAGCCGGTGACGCCCTTCATGGTGCGCCGCCCGGTGTTCAGGACCCGCCCGTCGGCCAGCACCACCTCCAGGCCGAGCGCCGAGTCGCGAGTGACGCCGTACTTGACGCAGCGCAGCCCGCCGGCGTTCGTCGCCAGGTTGCCGCCGATCGTGGAGATCTCGTACGAGGAAGGGTCCGGCGCGTACATCAGCCCGTGCCGCCTGGCGGCCCGGTCGAGGTCGGCGGTGATGACCCCGGGCTCGACCACGGCGATCTCGTCGGCGGGGGACAGCTCCCTGATCGCGTCCATCCTGGCCAGCGAGAGGACGAGCGCGCCGTCGCCCGCGGTGGCCCCGCCGGCCAGCCCGGTGCCCGCGCCGCGCGGCACCACCGGCACCCGGTGCTCGCTCGCCCAGCGCAGCGCGGCCACCACGTCGTCGCGGGAAGCGGCCAGCACCGCGGCGAGCGGCTTGCCGGGCTCCACGAACGTGCGGTCGCGGGCGTAGGAGTCGATCACGTCGGGGTCGGTCACGACCCGGCCGTCCGGCAGGGAACTCATCAGGGCGTCGATGGGTCTCACAAGAAGCACCCTACGGTTTGCATGGAGTGCCGCTTTACGGAGAGACTGCGGCGGATGGAAGTGAAGTGTCCGGCATGCGGGCTGATCGATCAGGTCGTGGCGGTGCCGGGAGTCGTGGCGGCGGGCACGACCTACCGGATCGGCCGAGTCAGGTTGCCGGGCGAGCGCGAGGTCGCCGACCTGCCCTCGCGGGCCGCGCTCGGCGCGTCCAAGCACCTGATGAGCCGCACCCAGCTCGCGGTCTGGCTGTCGTTCCCCAGCCGCCACTACGCGCCCTGGACCAGGAACCAGGGCTACATCCTGCTCGGCGTGGCGGCCCTGCTGCACCTGGTCGTGTCGCTGGTGATCGCGATGGGCAAGTTCTCCGGCTGGGCGGAGGTGCTGCTCGCGCCGTTCTGCCTGACCGGCGTCTTCTGGGGGGTCGGGCTGCTGCTCGTGCTCGGCGCGTACGGGGCGCGCAGGCGCGACGAGGCCGAGGGGCCCGCCCGGGCGAAGGCGTACGTCGTCTGGGAGAGCCTGTGCTACTGCTCCCGTGACAACGTCGTCTTCGAGCCCGGGGTGGACGTCACCTTCCACCCGCACGAGACGCGCGAGTACATCTTCGGCTTCCGGCGCCCCGGCGGGACGCGCTGATCAGCCGCGTTCCTCGGCCACCAGCCGGACGCAGACGGTCAGGCCGAGGATGGCCTGCTCCAGCTCGTCCAGCTCGGGGTAGGTGGGCGCGATCCGGATCACCCGGTCGTCCGGGTCCTTGCCGTACGGGTGGGTCGCCCCGGCGGGCGTGAGCGCGATGCCGGCCGCCTTGGCCCTGGCCACCACCTCGGCGGCGTGCGGCACCTCCAGGCTGATGAAGTAGCCGCCCCGCGGGCTGGTCCACGAGGCCAGGTCGCCGAGCTCCTTGGTCAGCACGCGGTCGACCAGCTCGAACTTGGGCGCGATCAGCTCGGCGTGGCGGCGCATGTGGGCGGCCACCCCGTCGGCGTCGCGCAGGAACTCGACGTGGCGCAGCTGGTTGAGCTTGTCCGGGCCGATCGACTGCTTGCGGGTGTTGGCCAGGAACCACTCCGTGTTCGCGGGGGACGAGCCGAAGAACGACACGCCCGCGCCGGCCAGCGTCACCTTGGAGGTGGAGCCGTACACGAAGGCCCGGTCGGGGTTGCCGTGCTCGGCGCAGAGCGCGAGCAGGTCGGCCAGCTCGGCGGGGCTGTCGGTGAGGTGGTGGACGGCGTAGGCGTTGTCCCAGAAGATCCGGAAGTCGGGCGCGGCGGCCGGCATGGCGGCGAGCCGGCGCACGGTCTCGTCGCTGTAGACGATGCCGGACGGGTTGCTGTACTTGGGCACGCACCACATGCCCTTGACCTTCGGGTCGCTCGCCACGAGCCGCTCGACGACGTCCATGTCGGGGCCGTCGGGGCCCATCGGCACGGCCACCATCGTGATGCCGAGCCGCTCGCAGATCGTGAAGTGGCGGTCGTAGCCGGGGACCGGGCACAGGAAGGTGATCTCCGGCTCCTCCACCCACCGCCGCCCGGCGCCCGGCAGCCGGCTGAGCAGTGCGTGCACGACCGTGTCGTGCATCAGCGCCAGGCTGGCGTTGCCGCCCACGACGACCTGGGCCGGCGGCACCTGCAGCAGCGGGCCGAACAGCTCGCGCAGCTCGGGCAGGCCCTGCACGTCACCGTAGTTGCGGGCGTCCGTGCCGTCGGCCGTGCGGTAGGACGTCGGCAGTTTGATCATGTCGTTGGAGAGGTCGAGCTGACGCGGCGACGGCTTCCCCCTGGTGAGGTCGAGCGAGAGCCCACGCTGGGCGAGGGCGGCGTAGTCACGCGAAGCGGTCACGAATCTCTCCTCCGATCAGGTTGCCTACGAAGGATAGGAGATCCGCGGGCCGCCCCCGGCCCCGCGTCCGCCATCCGAGAAGTGCGGGCGAGGGCAATCTTCCGGCAAACGGCTTCACGGCGAGCGATCGTTGACGTGGAATGGGTAAATAGTTCACCTCAACCGGAGGGAGCAGCCGTGACCACCGTCCGCGAGACCTCGCTCGACCGGGTCAGGCGCCGGCGGACCGGGACGATCATCGCGTCCTGGCTGTCGAGCACCGATCACAAGGTGATCGGTTACCTCTACCTGATCACCTCGTTCGGGTTCTTCCTGATCGGCGGGGTCATGGCGATGGTCATCCGGGCGGAGCTGGTCGCGCCGGGACTGCAGGTGGTCGACGCCGAGACCTACAACCAGATGTTCACCATGCACGGCACGGTCATGCTGCTGCTGTTCGCGACCCCGCTGTTCGCGGGCTTCGCCAACGTGGTCATGCCGCTGCAGATCGGCGCCCCCGACGTCGCCTTCCCCCGGCTCAACATGGTGAGCTACTGGCTGTTCCTGTTCGGCGGCCTCATCGCGGTCAGCGGCTTCTTCACCCCGGGCGGGGCGGCCGGCTTCGGCTGGTTCGGCTACACGCCGCTGTCCAACGCGGTCTACTCGCCTGGTCCCGGCGGCGACCTGTGGATCATGGGACTGGCGCTGGCGGGCCTCGGCACGATCCTGGGGTCGGTCAACTTCATCACCACGATCATCGGCATGCGGGCGCCGGGCATGGTCATGTTCCGGATGCCGATCTTCACCTGGAACGTGCTGCTGACCAGCATGCTCGTGCTGATGGCCTTCCCGGTGCTGGCCGCCGCGCTGCTGGCCCTGGAGTCCGACCGGCGCTTCGGCACGCACATCTTCAACCCCGCCGTCGGCGGGCCGATGCTGTGGCAGCACCTGTTCTGGTTCTTCGGCCATCCCGAGGTCTACATCATCGCGCTGCCGTTCTTCGGCATCATCACCGAGGTCATCCCGGTCTTCTCCCGCAAGCCGATCTTCGGCTACATCGGCCTGGTCGGCGCCACCATCGCCATCGCCGGCCTGTCGATGACCGTCTGGGCGCACCACATGTTCCCCACCGGGCAGGTGCTGCTGCCGTTCTTCTCGTTCATGACCTTCCTCATCGCGGTGCCGACCGGGGTGAAGTTCTTCAACTGGATCGGCACCATGTGGCGCGGCCACCTGTCGTTCGAGTCGCCCATGCTGTTCGCGATCGGGTTCCTGGTGACGTTCCTGCTCGGCGGGCTGACCGGCGTCATCCTGGGCTCGCCGCCGCTCGACTTCCACGTCACCGACTCCTACTTCGTGGTGGCGCACTTCCACTACGTGGTGTTCGGCACGGTGGTGTTCGCGATGTTCGCCGGGTTCTACTTCTGGTGGCCCAAGATGACCGGCCGGATGCTCGACGACCGGCTCGGCAAGCTGCACTTCTGGACGTTGTTCGTCGGCTTCCACACCACGTTCCTGGTCCAGCACTGGCTGGGCTGGGCGGGCATGCCGCGCCGCTACGCCGACTACGCCGCCGGCGACGGGTTCACCCTGCTCAACGAGATCTCCTCGGTGGGGGCGTTCCTGCTCGGCGCCTCCACGCTGCCGTTCCTCTACAACGTCTGGAAGACGGCCAGGCGGGCGCCGAAGGTCACCATGGACGACCCGTGGGGCTTCGGCAACTCCCTGGAGTGGGCCACGAGCTGCCCGCCGCCCCGGCACAACTTCTCCTTCATGCCGCCCATCCGCTCCGAGCGCCCCGCCTTCGACCTGCACTACCCGCCGGAGGGCAAGCCGGAGCTGAAGGAGGCCCAGGAGACCGCGCGCGAGCGGGCGCGACTCGGCGAAACACCTGACTGACCTTTCCCGTACGGGATCGCAGTGCTTGGGTGGGTGTAGAGATCCGCCCCTTCAGTCGCCTATCTAAGGAGATCGGCGATGACCGGCATGAAGATCCCCTTCACCCCCGAGCCGGCCCCCTGCGGGAAGAAGTCCGGAGGCGAGCGTTTCGTCGATGACGACGGCTACGGCCTGGTCATCCGCGACCAGCTGTTCGACTGCGGCTGCCGCCGGATCCGGCACGAGTACCACGACGGAAGCATCCACCTGTCGGCCGTCCGCCACGACGGCAGGCGGGTGAAGGACCCGATCGAGCCCGACCGCGGGAGTTGATCGCATGATCGACGTCCTCATCGTCGGCGGCGGCGGGGCGGGCCTGCGCGCCGCCCTCGCGGTCGCCGAGAGCGATCCGGCGCTGACCGTGGCCGTGCTGTCCAAGGTGTACCCGATGCGCAGCCACACGGTCTCCGCCGAGGGCGGGGCCGCCGCGGTGATCGGGGCCGGCGACACCCTCGACGAGCACTGCTATGACACCGTCTCCGGCGGCGACTGGCTGTGCGACCAGGACGCGGTGGAGGCGTTCGTGGCCGAGGCGCCCCGCGAGCTCATCCAGCTGGAGCACTGGGGCTGCCCGTGGAGCAGGGAGCCGGACGGGCGGGTCGCCGTGCGCCCGTTCGGCGGCATGAAACGGATGCGCACCTGGTACGCCGCCGACAAGACGGGGTTCCACCTGCTGCACACACTCTTCCAGACCACCCTGAAATATCCCGACATTGTGAGATATGACGAGTGGTACGTCACCCAGCTCGTCGTCGACGACGGCCGCGTCCACGGCGTGATCGCCGTCGAGCTCAGGACCGGCAAGGTCGAGGCGATCCCCGCCAGGACCGTCATCCTGGCCACCGGCGGCTGCGGCCGGGCCTTCCCGTTCACCACGAACGCGGCCATCAAGACCGGCGACGGCATGGCCCTGGCCTACCGGGCGGGCGCGCCGCTGAAGGACATGGAGTTCGTCCAGTACCACCCGACCGGGCTGCCGTTCACCGGCATCCTCATCACCGAGGCGGCCAGGGCCGAGGGCGGCTGGCTGGTCAACAAGGACGGCTACCGCTACCTCCAGGACTACGACCTGGGCACCCCTTCCCCCACCCCGAAGCTGCGCAGCATGGAGCTGGGCCCGCGCGACCGGCTCTCCCAGGCGTTCGTGCACGAGCAGCGCAAAGGACGCACGGCCGACACCCCGTACGGGCCCGTCGTCCACCTCGACCTGCGCCACCTCGGCGAGGACAAGATCGAGGCCCGCATCCCGTTCGTGCGCGAGCTGTGCCGCAGCTACCAGAACCTCGACCCGGCCACCGACCTCATCCCGGTGCGGCCCGTGGTGCACTACATGATGGGCGGCGTCCACACCGACCTGGACGGGGCCACCCCGATCGCGGGCCTGTACGCGGCCGGGGAGACCGCCTGCGTGAGCATCAACGGCGCCAACCGGCTCGGCTCCAACTCGCTGCCGGAGATCCTGGTCTTCG
>NZ_JAPNNL010000092.1 GCF_027620315.1 Nonomuraea corallina
CGGCCGTGGTCACCGAGCTGATCCGGCGCAACCGGGAGTCCGTCGCCACCCTGCGGCGCGAGATCCGGGACCTGTCCGGACCGGCGTTGCTCGACTTCATCCTGGCCGACTTCGCGGAGCTGAGGCGCGACCTGTTCGATCCGCGGGGCGGCCAGGTGATCATGGCCGCGATGGAGGCGACCGCGTGGCTCAACGACCACCTGGAGACGTGGCTCGGCGAGAAGAACGCGGCTGACACGCTCACCCAGTCCGTCCCCCACAACGTCACGTCGGAGATGGGGCTGGCGCTGCTCGACGTGGCGGACGTGATCCGGCCGCACGCGGAGGTCATGACGTTCCTGCGCCGCGTCGTGGACGAAGGCCGCGAGGGCGACGGCTTCCTGGACGAGCTGGCCGGCCTGGACGGCGGGCGGGAAGCGGCTGATGCCGTCCGGGGCTTCCTCGACGCGTACGGCATGCGCTGCGCGGGGGAGATCGACATCACCAGGACGCGCTGGAGCGAGAATCCCGCCATGCTCCTGCCCGCCATCCTCGGCAACGTCGAGAACTTCGAGCCCGGGGCCGGAGCGCGGCACTTCGACCGCGGACTTCAGGAGGCGCGGCGGAAGGAGCAGGACGTGCTGACGCGGCTGCGCGCGCTGCCCGGCGGGGAGCGGAAGGCCGAGGAGACCAAGCGGATGATCGACCGCGTCCGCGCCTTCGCCGGATACCGCGAGTACCCCAAGTACGGCATGGTCAGCCGCTACTTCGCCTACAAGCAGGCGCTGCTGCGGGAGGCCGACGGCCTCGTCCGGTCCGGCGTCCTGCGCGAGCGGGACGACCTGTTCTTCCTCCGGCTGGAGGAGGTTCGGGAGGTCGTGCGCACCCGGGAGGCGGACGCGGCGCTCATCCGGGACAGGCGGGAGGCGTTCCGGTCGTACGAGGCGCTCACCCCGCCCCGGGTCCTGACGTCGGACGGCGAGGCGCTCAACGGCCGGCACCTGCGTGCCGACGCCCCGCCCGGCGCGCTGCCCGGCATCCCGGTCTCGGCCGGGACCGTCGAGGGCCGGGCCCGGGTCGTCATGGACATGGCGCGGGCCGACCTGAAGGCGGGTGACATCCTGGTCACCGCCTACACCGACCCGAGCTGGACCCCTCTGTTCGTCGCCGTCGCCGGGCTGGTGACGGAGGTGGGCGGCGTCATGACGCACGGGGCGGTGGTCGCGCGGGAGTACGGCCTGCCCGCCGTCGTGGGCGTGGAGCGGGCCACCCGGCTCATCCGGGACGGGCAGCGGATCCGCGTGCGCGGAACCGACGGGTACGTGGAGATCCTCGACTGATCCACGGGACCGTCGGGGCCCGGAGCGCACCCACCCCCGGATCGGCCTCTCTCGGCCGGGGGTGCGTGCGTTTCAGGGGGGTCAGGCGTAGAGGAAGTAGTAGCGGTAGCGGCCCTCCCACGAGCAGGTGTAGTCGTCCCACCAGTCGTGGGCGATGCCATGGGCGCCGATCCGCTCGCATTCGGAGGAATCCCTGAAGACGCCGACGAGCTTCTCCCCGGCGTGCGCGGGAGTGGCGCCGATCGTCAGTGACACTCCGAGGACCATGACGGCCGATACGAGAACAGCGCGTGCCTTTCGCATTCGTCCTCCTGAGACGGGGGGAGCATGAGCATGGACATTATGACTTACCACGCGCCAGAAGAGTTGTCACGTCCGCGCCGGCCGCGACGAGAGTACGGAACTTTCTTCTGCGTTATCGCGGGACGGCGTTTGTGCACGCTCTTCCGAGCGATTTCAGGAAAGCTTTGACCGTCATCACTTAGGTGCCATATCGTCTCCCCGTCCATATCGATGTGAGCCGCGCCACACGAGCAGGACGGTCGTTTTCGCAGGCGCCACGGTCGGCCTGCCGATCGCGGCTGCCCCGGCACCGGAGGAGACTCGGAGGGCCACCGGGGAGCGGCGATCATCCGACCTACCGGAGCCGCACCATGCAAGCTCGAATCCGCACGGCCACGATCGCCGGCATGGCGATGGCCGTGCTGGCCGCCGTCGGTGTCCCGACCATCCTGACGCCGCCGGCCCACGCCGCGCAGGTGATCACCGACGTCGCCTACGCGCCCGCGCAACCCGCCGGGAGCAGGGGGCACCTGCTGGACCTCTACCTGCCGTCCACCGGCATCACGCCCCGGCCGCTGCTGATCTGGCACACCGGCTCGGCGTGGTCGAGCGACGACGGCAAGGCCGGCGCGGACGCCATCGCGAACATCTTCACGCCTCTGGGCTTCGCCGTGGCCGGCGTCAGCGTCCGGTCCAGCGCTCAGGCGATCTTCCCCGCCCAGGTGCACGACATCAAGGCGGCCATCCGCTATCTGCGCGCCAACGCCGCCACGTACCAGCTCGACCCCAACCGGTTCGCGATCATGGGTGACTCCTCGGGCGGCTGGCTGACGGAGATGGCCACCCTGTCCGGCGGTGTCGCGGCGCTGGAGGGCACCGTCGGCACGACCGGCGTCTCCAGCGCCGTGCAGGCGGGGCTCGCCTTCTACGGCCCGACCGACTTCCTGCAGATGAACGCGCAGAACCTGCCGACCGGCGGCCTCGATCACGACTCGCCCGCCTCACCGGAGTCCCTCCTGGTCGGCTGCCCGATCCAGACCTGCCCGGCCACGGTGGCCCAGGCCAATCCGATGACCTACGCCGACGGCGACGACCCGCCGCTGATGTTCCTGCACGGCCAGGCCGACTTCCTGGTGCCGCACGGGCAGAGCGTCCTGCTCTACAACCGGATCAAGGCCCGGTGCGGCGAGGCCACGTTCATCTCGGTGCCCGGCGCGGACCACATGATGTCCCAGGTCATGGACCCCGCCAGGCACGGCACGCAGACCGTGCGCACCACCGCCGACTGCACCGAGACCGTGAGCACCGGCACGCTGAACCCCACCTGGGCCAACTTCGCGACCTTCCTGCGCGGTGGGCTGAAGATGGGCACCTCCTGCGAGGTCTCCTACGCCACCGGCGCCTGGAACGGCGCGTTCAACGGCAGCGTGACCGTCAGGAACACCGGCACGACCCCCGTCGACGACTGGACCGTGAGGTGGACCTGGCCGGGCAACCAGCAGATCACCACCGCCTGGAACGCCGCGGTGACCCAGGCCGGCGCCCAGGTGACCGCCCGCGACGCCGGTCACAACGCCTACATCGGGCCGGGCTCCAGCCAGAGTTTCGGCTTCTCGGCGACCGCCACCGGGACGAACGGCGCTCCGGCCCAGTTCGCGCTCAACAACACCGTCTGCACGAGAGTGCTCTCCTGACAGGACGCGCCGGGCCCGATCCCGTGGTGAGGGCCCGGCGCCGTTTTCCGGCCAGGTGAAAAAACGGCGGGTGAGCGGAAAGAAACATTTCCAGAATTCGACACGTTCCGTCAGACCTTGATCACGGAAGGTCGCGCGCCGTGATATTGCTTTATTCGACGCCGGGCCCCTATCCTGGCCCCTGCGGCGCGCCGGTCCATTCCCGTTGCTTTCATCGAAGGCCGGACCCGTTCGACATCCCGGGACTCGAAATACATCGGATAACGCTGCCTTCCTTCTGAAGGCTGTTGTCGGAATCGTCGATGAGTTAGGGGGCGTGTGCGTACTTCCCACATGTTCGTCAGGAGTCTTGGCGTTTATGTGCCTGACCGCGTGAGCGTCGAGCAGGCGGTGCGTGAGGGCCGGTACCCGGCGGAGGAGGTCGAGAAGTTCCAGCAGATCAGCGCGGCGGTGGCCGGTGACCTGCCCGCGCCGGAGATGGCCCGGCTCGCGGTCCTGGACGCGTACGACCGCTGGGGTGAGTCCTCCCCGCGCGAGCTCGACCTCCTGCTCTACCCGTCGGTCTGGCACCAGGGACCGAACGGCTGGCAGCCCCAGCACTACCTGCAGGCCCACCTGCTGGGCGGGCACGTGCCGGCGTTCGAGATCCGGAGCGGCTGCGTAGGGATGATCAGCTCGCTCGAACTGGCGGCGAGCTACCTGCGGGCCGACGCCGACCGGCGCACGGCCATGGTCGTCTCCTCGGACAACCACGGCACCCCGCTGGTGGACCGCTGGCGGATGACGCCCGGGGCGCTGATCGGCGACGCCGCGGCCGCGCTCGTCCTCGGCAAGGAGTACGGCATGGCCGAGCTCCTGTCGGTGAACGTGGCGGTGATCCCGGAGGCCGACGCGGTCAACGACGGCGCCTACCCCCTGTTCCCCCCGGACGCGACCGTCGGCAGAGGGCTGAGCTTCGCGGACCGGCACGAGGAGTTCCGCCGGCGGCTGCTCGAGGCGCGGGGGACCGGGATCCATCTGACGATCCAGCGGACGATGATGGAGCAGGTCGAACGGACCCTGGACGAGGCCGGGATCGGGCTCGGCGACATCACCCGGGTGGCGTTCCCGCACGGCCGCCGCGAGGACCTGGACGGGCAGACGTCCTGGCTGGGCATCGACGAGAAGCAGACGACCTGGGACTACGGGAGGCGCGTGGGCCACTGCGGGGCGGTGGACCAGTTCCTCGCCTTCGAGCATCTGCTCGCGACCGGCGGGCTCGTGGCCGGCGATCACCTGCTCATGGTCGGGTTCGGCTCCGGGACCTCCGTCGCCGCGGCCGCGTTCCGGATCCTGTCCACCACTCCCGTCACGGCTGGAGCACCCGCATGACCGAGCTCACCCGAAGGCTCGTCGACTTCGTCCAGGAGAACCTCGTTCCCGAGGGCGACGACCTCAAGGTCGACGAGACGACCCCGCTCCTGGTGTCGGGCCTGCTGGACTCCCTGCGGACGGCGCGGCTGCTGAACTTCCTGCGCAAGGACGTCGGCGTCCCGGTGCCCGCCGCCAAGCTCGACCCCGACAACTTCCGCGACGTCGCGACCATCGCGGCCCTGGTCCGCGAACTCCGATCCGTCTAGCCGGGGGCACACTCATGCGGTACGCGGACACGTACATCAGCGGAGTGGGGGCCTTCGTCCCCCGCACCGTCGTCACCGTCGAGAAGGCCGTGGCCAAGGGCTGGTACCCGGCCGAGGAGGCCGAGCTGCACAACCTGGCCGGGGCCGTGGTGGCCGGTGACCTGCCGGCTCCGGAGATGGCCCTGCACGCGGCGCGCAGCGCGCTCAAGCGCGGCGGGCGGGCCCCGGCCGACGTGGACCTCCTCCTGTACGCCTCGACCTGGCACCAGGGACCGGACGGCTGGCCCCCGCACTCCTACCTGCAGCGTCATCTCGTCGGCGGGGACGTCCTGGCCACCGAGATCCGGCAGGGCTGCAACGGGATGTTCATCGCCCTGGAACTCGCCGCCGGCTACCTGGACGCCGCCCCCGCCCGGCAGGCCGCCCTGCTGGTCGCCGCCGACAACTACGGCACCCCGCTGATGGACCGGTGGCGGATGGGCCCCGGCTACATCGGCGGGGACGCCGCCGCCGCGCTCGTGCTCACCAAGGAGGCGGGCTTCGCGCGCCTGACGTCGGCGTGCACCACGACGGTGGCCGAGGCCGAGGAACTGCACCGGGGCAGCGAGGACCTGTTCCCCCCGGGCGTCACGGTCGGCCGCCGGATGAGCTTCGCCGCCAGGAACGAGCAGTTCCGGAACCAGGTCATGCCGAAGGGCGAGGCCACCTCGGCGCTGTTCAAGATCCAGCGGGCGCTGATGGAGGTCGTCGAGCAGGTGCTGGACGAGAGCGGGATCGAGGCCCGCGACCTGGCGCGGGTGGCGTTCATGAACTACTCCGAGGAGATCGTCGAACAGCGCTGCATGGCCGTGCTCGACCTGCCCATGTCCCGCTCGACCTGGGACTACGGCCGCACCATCGGTCACTGCGGGGCCGGCGACCAGGTCCTCGCCCTCGACCGGCTGCTCGTGACCGGGCAGCTCGGCCCCGGCGACCACCTGCTGATGCTCGGCACCGGGCCGGGAGTGACCGTCTCCGCGGCCGTCATCGAGATCATCGACAATCCTCCATGGGCCTGAACCGAAGGGAACGAACGCAGATGGTCGACAGTCCCCGCGGAACCCCGGCCGAACCTGTGGCGGTGGTCGGGATCGGGTGCCGGCTTCCCGGCGACGTCCGCTCACCGGAGGAGTTCTGGGACCTGCTGCGCGCCGGCCGGAACACGGCCGGGCCGCTGCCCGCCGAGCGCTGGCTCCGGTACGAGGAGCGCGGCCCCGAGTACGCCGCCGCGCTGCGCGACGCCGTGCGGCACGGCAGCTTCCTGGACGACATCGAGGGCTTCGACGCCGAGTTCTTCGGCCTGTCGCCCCGCGAGGCCGAACTGATGGACCCGCAGCAGCGGATCCTGATGGAGACCGCGTGGGAGGCGCTGGAGCACGCCGGCCTGCCGCCGCACGAGCTGGCCGGCACCGACGCCGGGGTGTTCGTCGGAGTCTGCACGGCCGACTACGGCGCCCGGCTGCTGGAGGACCTGCCCCAGATCGAGGCGTGGACCGGCATCGGCGCCGCGACCTGCGCCGTCGCCAACCGCGTCTCCTACTCCCTGGACCTGCGCGGCCCGAGCATGGCGATCGACACCGCCTGCTCGGCGTCGCTGGTCGCGCTGCACCTGGCCGCGCAGAGCCTGCGGCTCGGCGAGAGCGACGTCGCCCTCGCCGGCGGCGTCAACCTGCTGGTCACCCCGGGACAGACCCTCACGCTCGGCTCGGCCGGGGCGCTGGCCCCCGACGGGCGCTCCAAGTCGTTCGACGCGTCGGCCGACGGCTACGGGCGCGGCGAAGGCTGCGGCGTGGTCGTGCTCAAGCGGCTGTCCGACGCGCGGCGCGCCGGCGACCGGATCCTCGCGCTGGTCATCGGCAGCGCCGTGAACCAGGACGGGCACACCGACGGCATCATGGCGCCGTGCGGCCAGGCCCAGGAACACGTCATGACCCGGGCCTGCCGCCAGGCGGGTGTCGCGCCGTCCACCGTCGACTACGTCGAGGCGCACGGCACCGGCACCCGGCTCGGCGACCCGCTGGAGGCGGGCGCGCTCTCCTCCGTGTACGGCACGCCGCGGCCCCCCGGCGACCCGTGCCTCATCGGTTCGGTCAAGTCCAACATCGGCCATCTCGAAGGCGCCGCCGGCATCGCCGGCGTCATCAAGGCCGTGCTCGCCCTCGACCGGGGCGAGATCCCCCCGACCGTGCTCACCACCCTGAACCCGGACATCCCGTGGGAGTCCTCGGGCCTGCGCGTGGTGACCGGCCGGACGGCCTGGCCGGAGCGCGACCACCCGCGCCGGGCCGGCGTCTCCAGCTTCGGCTACGGCGGCACGGTCGCGCACATCCTGCTGGAGCAGGCGCCTCCGGCCCCGGCGACGCCCCGGGAGGAGCGGCGGCGGGAGGAGCGCCTGTTCCCGCTGTCGGCCGCGTCGGAGCGGGCGCTGCGGCAGTACGCGGGCGCCCTCGCCGACCACCTCGACCAGGAGCTCGACCAGGAGCTCGACCAGAGGGCCGACCAGGGGCTCGGCCAAGAGTTCGATCTGGCGTCGGCCGGGCACACGCTGGCGCTCCGGCGCACCGCACTGGCCCGCCGCGCCGTGGTGCTCGCGGCGGACCGCGACGAGCTGACGGCCGGTCTGCGCAGGCTCGCGGCGGACGTGCCGGCCGAATCCGTCCTCACCGGGGACGTGCTGCCCGAGCCCGGCCCCGGGCCGGTCTGGGTCTTCTCCGGGCAGGGCTGCCAGTGGCGCGGGATGGGGCGGGAACTGCTCGCCGTGCCGGAGTTCGCGTCCCTGGTCGACGAGGTCGAGCCGATCTTCGCCGAGGAGATCGGCTTCTCTCCCCGGCAGGTCCTGGCCGAGGGCGAGCTCGACGGCATCGACCGCGTACAGACCATGATCTTCGTGATGCAGCTGGGTCTCGCCAGGCTCTGGAACGCGTACGGGGTCACCCCGAAGGCCGTCATCGGCCACTCCGTCGGCGAGATCGCGGCGGCGGTGACGGCCGGAGCGATGACCGTCGCCGACGGCGCCCGCCTGATCTGCCGCCGCTCGCGGCTGCTGCGCCGGGCCGAGGGCAAGGGGGCCATGGTGATGGTCGGCCTGTCCTTCGAGGAGGCGGCGGAGCGGCTGGCCGGCCGGACCGACCTGGTGGCCGCGATCGCGTCGGCGCCCGGCTCCACCGTGCTGTCCGGCGACGTGGCCGCGGTCGAGGACGTGGTGAACGAGTGGCCCGCCGAGGGCATCGTGACCCGGCGGGTGGCGTCGGACGTCGCCTTCCACAGCCCGCAGATGGAGCCCCTGGCCGTCGAGCTGGCGGCCTCCGTCGCCGATCTCTCGTTCGGCGCGCCGACCATCCCCATGTACACGACCGCGCTGGCCGACCCCCGCTCGACGCCGGTCCTGGACGGCGCGTACTGGGCGGCGAACCTCCGCGACCCGGTGCGGCTGGCCGCGGCGGCGACGGCCGCCGCGCAGGACGGCCACCGCGTGTTCCTGGAGATCTCCCCGCACCCGGTGGTCGCGCACTCCGTCACCGAGACGCTCGCGGAGCACGGGTACGAGGACGTGTTCGTCGGGACGTCACTGCGCCGGAACCAGCCCGAGACGTCCGCCTTCCTCGTCGCGCTGGGCACGGCTCACTGCCACGGCGTCGACGTGGACTGGAGGCGGCTGCAACCGGACGGCGGCCTGGCCGATCTGCCGCCGTACGCCTGGCAGCACCGCCGCCACTGGCGCGAGTCCTACGCCGAGGACGGCAACCGGGGGCATGACGTGAACTCCCACACCCTGCTCGGAGCCGTCGGCGCCCTCGCGGGCAGCCGCACCCGGGTGTGGCGGACCAGCCTGGAGGACGCCAACCGGCCCTACCCGGGCAGCCACGCCCTCAACGGGGTCGAGATCGTGCCCGCCGCCGTGCTGGTCAACACGTTCCTGCGGGCGGCGGGGGACGAGGACGTCACGCTCACCGGCGTGGAGATGACGCACCCGCTGATGACCGCGGAACGCCGGCAGATCCAGGTCGTGCACGAGCCTCCGGAGGTGCGGCTGGCGGCCCGCACCCCGGCCGGCCCCGGCGAGCCGGAACCCGCCTGGCTGGTCCACGTCGCCGCGGCCGTGGCGGCCCCCGGCCAGGTGAAGCCCGACACGCTGCCCGACGCCGGCGCCCTCGCCCCGATCGACCCCGGGTTCGTGCACCGGCGGCTGGCCGCCGTCGGCGTGCCCTCCACGGGCTTCGAGTGGACGATCGGGACGCTGCTCGGCGGACCGGGCGTGCTGCGCGCCACCGTCAGCACCGGTGATCCGGGGAGCTGGGCGCCGGCGCTGGACGCGGCGATGTCCGTGGCGCCGTGCGTGTTCCCCGGCGACCCGGTGCTGCGCATGGTGGTGCGGATCGACGAGCTGGTGCTGACCGGTGCCCCGCCCTCGACGGTGATCGTCGACGCGGCCGTGGAACCGGCCGCCGCCGACACCGTCCGGGTCCTCCTGGCCGACGTCGACGGCCGGGTGGTGGGGCACCTGGCAGGGCTCCGCTATCCGGTGATCGACGCGCCCGCCCCGGCCGAGGAGGAGCTCCGCGGCCCCGCGGAGTCGTACGCCGGCCTGACGCCGGAGGACCTGCGCGAGCGCGTCCTGGCCGAGATCCGCGCCGAGATCGCGGCCGTGATGCGGCTGGACCCCGAGGACCTGGCGCCCCGGCGGCCCCTGGTCGAGCAGGGGCTGGACTCGGTGATGACCGTCATGGTCCGGCGGCGCCTGGAGAAGCGCTTCGGCCGCCGCCTGCCCGCGACCCTGCTGTGGCAGCGGCCCACGATCGCCGCCATCGCCGACCACCTGGGGCGGCTGCTCGCGACGCCGGACGCTCCCGCGGTCAGTCGGTGATGGGAGTGGGGTCGTAGCCGCGCCAGCCGTCGTTGCGGCGCAGGAACAGTCCGGACAGGAAGCTCAGCAGCCCCCCGGTCATCGTCCGCCCGGTGATGGTGGACACGTCGCGCGCGGGGTCGTGCTCGACGAAGTCGATCGCGGCGACCTTGGGGTGCTGGCCGAGCGCGAACAGCGCCTCGTACAGGTCGAGCGGGTGCAGGCCCTCCGGCGAGGCGCCGCCCGTGCCGGGGGCGTAGCCGAGTTCGAGCACGTCGATGTCGACCGTCACGTAGATCGCGTCGGTGCCGTCGCCGGCGATCGCCAGGGACTGCTCCACCGCCGCGTCGATGCCGCCCCGGCGCACCTGGCGGCCGGTGATGATGGTGCCGCCGTGCCCCTCGACCCACCGCTTGTAGTAGCTGGCGTTCATGAAGCCGTGGATGCCGAGCTGCACCAGGTTCTTGCCCGAGAAGGGAAGGCCGGATTCGAGGAGCTGCCGGATGGGGGTGCCGTTGGTCGGGCCGTGGTCCATGACCCGTACGTCGTTGTGCGCGTCGAAGTGGATGAGGCCGAGCTTCTGCCCGGGGTGGGTGCGGGCGAAGGCGCGGGCGGCCGGCGCCGTGATGGCGTGGTCGCCGCCGACCAGCACCAGGAACGAGTCGCCGCTGGCCCGCCAGAGCGCGGACATGGTGTCCTCGATCTGCGCCAGCCCCTTCTCCTGGTTCAGGATCGGGATGGCGATGTCGCCGAGGTCCCGCGCGGTCATCGAGGTGATGTCCACGTCGAAGTCGGGGCTGTAGGTGGTGAAGGACGGCGTCGACAGGCGCAGCGCGTCCGGGGCCGCGAAGCAGCTCGTGGGCAGGATCGACGTCGACGACAGGCCCACGCCCACCAGTCCGACGTCGAAGGACGAGGCGAAGTCCCACGGGCGCAGCCAGTTCCACACCCGGGGCTCGAAGCGGTCCTCGAACTTGCCGTTGAGCACGACGCCGGGCTCCTTGAGGTGCGTCACCCCGTGGTCGCGCAGCCACTCCTCGCGTGCGGTCATCATCGTCTCCTTCCTGGCCCGGGCTAGAGGACCCGGCGCAGGAACGCCTGGGTCCGTTCGTGGCTCGGGCGTTCCAAGATCTCGGATGGGCTGCCCTGCTCGACGAGCCGCCCCTGGTCCATGAACACCACGCGGTCGGCGGCCTCGCGGGCGAACCCCATCTCGTGGGTCACCACGATCATGGTCATGCCGTCCTTGGCCAGGTCGGCCATGACGGACAGCACGTCGCCCACCAGCTCCGGGTCCAGCGCCGAGGTGGGCTCGTCGAAGAGCATCAGGCGGGGGCGCATGGCCAGGGCGCGGGCGATCGCCACCCGCTGCTGCTGGCCGCCGGAGAGCTGCCTCGGGTACGCCGACTCCTTGTCGGCGAGACCGACCCGGGCCAGCAGTTCGCGGCCCGCGGCCTCGGCCTCGCGCTGCCTGGCCTTGCCGAGCCGGACCGGCGCCTCGACGACGTTGCCGAGCACGGTCATGTGGGGGAAGAGGTTGAACTGCTGGAAGACCATGCCGATCTGCTCACGTTTGCGGCAGATCTCGCGGTCCTTCAGCTCGTAGACCTTGTCGCCCTTGCGGCGGTAGCCGACGAGCTCGCCTTCCACCTCGATCCAGCCGCCGTCCACCTTCTCCAGGTGGTTGACGCAGCGCAGCAGCGTCGACTTGCCCGAGCCGGACGGCCCGATCAGGCAGACGACCTCGCCGGGCCACACCTCCAGGTTGATGCCGCGCAGCACCTCCAGCCGGCCGAAGGACTTGCGGACGCCGCGGATGCGGACCGCGGGGGCGTCCGAGGCGGTTCGGGGCGTGGTCATGGGCGTTCCCTCCTCGTGATCGCCCGCCTGTCATGGACCCGGAGGTGGCGCCGCAGCCCGCCGAGGAAGGTCTCGGGGTTGCGCTGGTCGCGGGACATCCGGCGTTCCAGGTAGGCCTGGCCGACGGTGAGCACGCTGGTCACGATGAGGTACCAGATGCTGGCCACCAGCAGCAGCGGGATCGTCTCGTACGTCCGCGAGTAGATGACCTGCGCCGAGTAGAGCAGCTCCGGCATCGCGATGACGCTGATCAGCGAGGTGTACTTCAGCATCGAGATGGTCTCGTTGCCGGTGGGCGGCAGGATGACGCGGATCGCCTGGGGCAGCACGACCCGCCGCATGATGACCGACCGGCGCAGGCCGAGCGCCTGGGCGGCCTCGGTCTGGCCGTGGTCGACGGACTTGATGCCGCCGCGGACGATCTCGGCCATGTACGCGGCCTCGTTGAGCGACAGCCCGACGATGGCCACCACCGCCGGCGTCAGGATGTCGTTGGCCGGGATCTCGAAGAACTGGGGGCCGAACGGCACGCCGACGGTCAGCACGGGGTAGAGCGCCGAGATGTTGAACAGGAAGATCAACTGGACCAGGAGCGGGGTGCCGCGGAAGAACCACGTGTAGAGGTTCGCGCCGCCCTGCAGCACCGGGTTGGGCGACAGCCGCATCAGCGCGATGACGATGCCGAGGACCACCGCGATCGTCATGGACACCGCTGTCAGCCAGAGCGTGGTCCACAGGCCGGACAGGATCGCCGAGGAGAAGAAGTACTCCCCGACGACGTCCCACTGGAACCGCTCGTTGGTGACGAGGGAGGAGACGACCGCCGCCGCCACGACGAGCACGACGGCCGAGGCGACCCAGCGGCCGGGGTGCCGCAGGGGCACGGCGCGCACGTCGTCGCCGTGTCCCCGCGGGTCCGTGCCGCCGTCGCCCTGGAGGGTCATACGGTCAGCTGCGGGCATCGTTCACAGTGATCTTGGTCAGTGCGCCGTGGGCGACGCCGTACTTCTCCAGGATCTTGATGTAGGCGCCGTCGTCGACGAGCTTCTGCAGGGCCTTCTGCAGGACCGGGACGAGCTTGCTGCCCTTGGGCAGGGCCATGCCGACCGGGGCCTCGTTGATCGGCTTGCCCACCTGCTTGATCTTGGAGTCGGGCTTGGCCTCCAGGTAGGCGTTCTGCAGGCTGTCGCCGCACAGCGCCTCGATGCGGCCGCTGGTGACGGCCAGCATGCCCTGCTGGAGCTGCTGGAACACCTGGAGCTTGACGGCCGGCTTGCCCTCCTGCTCGCACTTGGTGCTCTGCTCGGACAGGTACATCTCCTCGGCGCTGCCCCGGACCACGCCGATGGTCCGGCCGCAGCTGGTCTCCAGCGTCAGGTCCTCGATGTCGCTGTCGGTCGGGACGACGAAGCCGGAGGAGTCGATGATGAAGTCGACGAAGTCCACCTGCTCCTGGCGCTTCTTGTTGTCCAGCATCGCGGAGATCGTCACGTCGTAACGGCCCGCCGCCAGCCCGGGGATCAGGCTGTCGAAGCTGGTGTTCTGCAGGTCGATCCTGGTGCCCAGGACGTCGCCCAGCGCCTCGGCCAGGTCGATGTCGAGCCCGGCGGGCTTGCCGTTCTCCTCGACGGCCCACGGCATGCCGATCGTCAGGTCGGTCGCGCCCTTGATCTCACCGGTGAACCCGGCCGCCTTGAGCTCCTCGGCGAGCGCGGGATCGGCGCTGGCCCAGGTGCCGGCCGGCTTGGCCGTGTTCTGGTCCGCGGGGGCGGCGGCGTCGCCGGAGCCGCCGCCGCTGCCGCCGCACGCGGTCAGGGCGAGCGTGACGGTCAGGGCCAGGCCGAACAGTTTCGTACGCTTCATCGTCCCGCCCCTACCTGGAGATCGACAGTGGAACGGAGAGCGCCCGCCGGGGCGGGATGCAGGAGAGAGCAGTCATGGGGACCTCCAAGCAGGGGCGGAATAGCGGGAATCCTCGCAGAACAACCTGCGGCTATCTGCCGACAGATGTTGCACGTCAGGACGTGGGAGACGACATTTGTCAACGCGGCCTCGGGGCGAGGACGCGGATCGCCCACCGGCGCGGGAGCTGTCGTCCCGCCCGGTGTCACGCGTCCGTCGTCACGCCTCGTCGTCTAACGCGGTGGTGGCGCCGGCCGGGTCCACGCCGCCGGGACGCCGGAACTTCAGCAGGCGTGCGAGTTTCAGTTCCAGGTGGGCGACGAGCCGGTCATGGCCGTTGCCCAGGTCGAGGCCGGTGAGCTCCTCGATGCGGCGCAGCCGCCCGTACAGCGAGGCCCGGTGCAGGTGGAGCTGCTGGGCCGAGCGCGCAACGTCGCCCGCGTTGTCGAGGAAGACCTCCAGGGTCTCGGCCAGCGGGGCGCCCCCGTGCTCCCGTTCGATCAGCAGGCGGATCCCGGGGTGCAGGCCGACCTCCTTCGGCTCGTCGTCGACGAGCCGCGCGATGCGCGCGTACACGCCGAGGCCGGTGTGGTGCACGGTCTGTCCGATCGTGCCCAGGGAGGCGGCGACCTGGGCGGCGCGCAGCGCCTCCCGGTAGGAGGTGATCAGCTCGCTGAGCTGGTAGGCGTTGCCGACGCCCGCCCAGACGGTGAACGGACCCGCCGCCGACAGGGCCAGCTGGACCTTCTCGCGGGCCGTCTCGGCGAGTTTCCTGTCCAGGGTGTGCCGGGGCGTCGTCCGGTCGTCCGGCCTGGCCACCACGAGCAGTCCGTGGTTCTGCCGGACCAGGCTGAGGCTCTGCCGCAGGGGAAGCGTCATCCGCACCGACTCCAGGGCCGCCGACAGCTTCGTCCGCTCCGCCTCGCCGAGCACCGCCCCGGCTTCGGAGAACGGCAGGAAGACCGCGACGGCCGCGGGCCACTCGTGGCGGAAGATGTCCGCGTCGACGATGCGCTCGACCGCGCGGAAGCGGGCCCTGGCGCTGCCGGACAGCAGCTGGATCAGGCTCTCCCGCTCGCTGAGGCTGCGCAGCTCGTCGATGTGGCGCTGACGCTGGAACACCTCGGCGACGCTCTCGGCGGCCGCCTCGATCTGCCGCCGCTGCGGCTCGCCCAGCTCGGGGTCGTCGACCTGCACCCAGATGTAGGCCACGGCCTTGCCGTCGACGCGGACGACCCCGCCCCATCGGGGGCAGGTCATCCCGATGGAGGGGTTGGCGGGGAGCAGGAAGGCGCTTCTGCGTTCGGGCGCCCGGTGCGCGGAGACCCAGCGCAGGATGTCGGGGCTGGCGTGCCGGCGCAGGATGGACTGCTCACGCGCCGGGTCATTGCCGCTGGGGTGGTAGGTGTAGACGTACTGGCGGAGCTGGGTGTCGTCGATCGCCACCGGCCGGTCGAGGGCGGCCCCCAACCGGTCGGCGATGCGCTGAAGCGCGGCAATCATGTCGTCATGATAGGGTCCATTTCGCCCTAAACGGGACAAATGGGTTTTTGACGTGCCCTCACCCCAGACGGTCGAACTCCTCGGGCGTGGGGTCGTCCTCGGTGAGCAGCCCCGGCACGGTGAAGCGGAACCTGCAGACCTGGTCGCCGCGCGACTTCACCGACGTCCACCGCACCTCGGTCTCCGGGTTGTAGCCCTGGAACAGCCCCCGATGGTTGGAGGAGTCGAACAGGTAACCCAGCCGCAGGCCCTCCTCGCCCTCCGACGACCAGATCTCCGCCAGCGGGCAGTAGGTGCAGTCGAGGTAGTACGCCCCGTCGCTGATGTGCTGCCGCTCCCTGAAGACGAAGACCGCCTCGCTCGGGTCGCGCTCCTGCAGGCCGTCGGTGCTGCCGAAGTTGGCCATGGTCAGCGGCTTGCCGAGCGCCAGGATGCGGTCGCGGATGGCCTCGCCCCGGTCGGCGCCGAAACGGTACGCCGCCTGCCGGACCGTCTCCTCGCCGGAGGCGTCGTAGGCCCGCACCAGCTCCCGCGACACGTACATCTGCATCGCCGCGAGCAGGCCGGTGGTACGGCGGGTCACCTCGATCAGCCGGAACGGGTCCGCCGCGAGGGCGCCGAGACGGGGGGCGCGCTGCGCGGGGTCGGTGCCCGTGACGCGCAGGCGCCAGGGGGCCGCGGCGGCGTCGTCGGCTTCGAGGACCACCCCGGCGCCGTAGCCCGCCGAGATGCCGGCGCACAGTTCCGGCCAGTAGAGGCGCAGGGCCGACAGCGCGGCGGCCTCACCGATCAGCTCGGTCAGGTAGGCCCGGCCGGGAGCCCGCGGCAGGGTCAGCACGACGGCCGGGCCCTCGGTGGCCACCGTGAGGTCGCCCTCAGCCGCGGCCAGCTCCCATTCGCCGCTGTCCCAGTGTTCGAGCAGCGCGGCGGGGTCGCGGCCGGTGACGAACGCGGCGGGCTGGTCGCGCATGGCCGTGCCGCGGAAGACGCCTTCCTCGCGCACTCCCCGGGCGATAGCCGCCAGTCCCGCGGCCCCGTGCTGGCTCTCCACCGCCTGGTGGAACACCTTCAGCATCAGCCAGTGGTAGTCCTGGAAGGAGCGCAGCGACGCCAGAGACGACGCTCCCCCCTCGTCCGCCCCGGTCGTGGTGATCTCTCCAGCGGTCATCGCGGGCCACCGTCCTCTGCTCGTTCGTACACGCGGCGGCCTGACTGCCACGTCTCGGTCACCCGGCCCCGCAGGCCGGAAAGGTCGGTCAGCTCGCCCTCCAGCAGCACCAGGTCCGCCGTCAGGCCCGGCGCGACCCGTCCGATCCGGTCCTGCAGGCCGAGCAGTTCCGCGGCCCGCGAGGTGGCCGCGGCCCACACCGCGTACGGGTGCAGCCCGCACTCCGCGAGCAGGGGGAGCTCGCGCAGGTTGTCGCCGTGCGGGCCGATGCCGGTGTCGGTGCCGAGCGCGACGTTGACGCCGGCCTCGATGGCGCGGGTGACGGCCTCCCGGTGCACGGACGCGACCTCCAGCGCCTTGTCGAGAACGGCGGGCTCGTGCAGCTCGCCGCGTTCTGCGGCCTCGATGACCGACATCGGCGCGATGAGCGTGGGCACCAGCCAGGTGCCGCGCTCCAGCATGAGCTCGATGGCCTCGTCGTCGAGGAAGATGCCGTGCTCGATGGAGCGGACCCCGGCGCGCACGGCGTTCTTGATGCCCTCCGCGCCCTGGGCGTGCGCCATCACGTGCACGTGCGCGGCGTCGGCCTCGGCCACCAGGGCGGCGAGCTCGTCCGGACGGAAGTGCGCGTGGCGCGGGTCGTCCGAAGGCGACAGCACGCCGCCCGTGGTGGCCACCTTGATGACGTCCGCGCCGGCGCGCAGCATGGTGCGGACCGTCCTGCGCATCTCGTCGGGGCCGTCGGCGATCCCCGAGGGCACGCCCGGGTGCTCGGGGAACAGGGCCAGGTCCAGGCCGCAGCTCAGGTGGCCGTCGTTGTGCCCGCCGGTCTGGCTGATCATGTTCACCGCGATCAGCGCGCGCGGTCCCTCGATCAGCCCGCGCGCCAGGGCCTGCTTGAGCCCGAGGTCCGCGCCGGCCGCGTCGCGCACGGTCGTGATGCCGGTCTCCAGCGTCTTGCGGCAGTTGACGACCGCCTGGAAGAAGTGCAGGGAGAACGGGTTGGAGACGCGGTTGACCAGGTTGATGTCGGAGAGCGTCAGGTGAACGTGCGTGTCGATCAGACCGGGCAGGATGACCCTGCCGGTCGCGTCCACCACGCGGGCGTCGTCGCCGGCGGTGAGGCCGGGGCCGACCGCGGCGATCACGCCGTCCTCGACGAGCACGTCCGCGTGCTCGGGAGCGGCGCCCGTGCCGTCGAAGACCCGGCCGCCGGTGAAGAGGATGACGGCCATCAGACGTGGAATCCCCGGCGCGGTCCCGTCTCCAGCGGCCGGCGCGGCGGCGTGGAGTAGACCGGCTCCAGCGGCTCCCACGCCCAGGTGCCGTCGCACGCGTCGAGCGTGTAGAACCAGTACATGCGCAGCTCGGAGTCGGCGGTGTCGATGCCGTGCGGCGCCCACGCCGGCACGTAGACGGTGTCGCCGGGCGCCACCTCGTAGGCGTCGTCGCCCACGTAGATGGTCGCGGTGCCCTCCAGCACGTGATAGATCTCCGCCGGGGCGTGGCGGTGGATGGTGTAGTGCAGGTGCGGGTCGACTCCGGCCGTGCCGATCACGAACTCCTTGGTGCCGTTCGCCGGTTCGAGCAGGTAGCGGCAGCGCAGCCGCATCCCCTTCGACGGCTCGACCGGGACCCACGTGACCATGTCCTCGGCGACCGCCCACCGGTCGAACAGGCCGGAGGACGGCGCCGTGTTCGGGTTCACGCCCGCTTCCAGCGCGGTGTCGGGCAGCAGCCGCGAGGTCACGGTCTTGTCGTGGCCGCCGGTGGCGTAGGCGACGAAGAACCGCGCGGGCCCGGTGCCGATGTTGGCCAGGGAGTGCGCCTCGCCGGGCGGGAAGTAGGCGGCGCCGGGGGCCGCCAGTTCCACCGAACCGCCCGGACGCCAGAGCCGCAGCGTCCCCTCGGCGAGGAAGATCGCTTCCGCGTGCCCGTTGCTGTGCGTCGGCACGACCTGGCCGGGAGCGATCGTGACCTCGCCGAAGGTGATGTCCTCGTCGGCGCCGAGCGTGTCGGGCAGCAGCCCGAGCACCTGCGCGTCACGGAACTCGGGCAGTTGATGAAGGTTGTCCCCGGAGACCGAGGCGGCTGACCGCGGGAAGTGCATCGAAGCGGGCAACAAAAGCTCCCATAGCCACAGTTATCGGGCATTTAACCCGTTTGCGCCGACATGCTAGGCGGGGAGCTCTATCACGGGGACTGGGTATTCGTCGTGAGGATCCGGCGCGCGGCGCAACATCTGTCGAGGGGCGCCTTCCCGGAAGGGCCGCCGCACAGCCTGGGCGCTCGATGCGCAGATCATGGAGTCCTCTTGACGCGACGGGCGGCGATCAGGAGTGCGCCGTCCCGCCGGCCGGGGGAGGGGGCCGATGCGGGTCGGCGTGGATGTGCGTACGCATCCCCTGCGGGTCGAACAGGATCAGGAGCTCGACCACGCCGCCGTCGGCGCTGCCCAGCCAGTGCGGCACGGACGTGTCGAACTCCGCCGCCTCACCGGCCGGCAGCGTCAGGTCGCGCTCGCCGAGGACGAGCCGCAGGCGCCCGTTGAGCACGTACAGCCATTCGAAGCCGTCGTGGGTCTTCAGGGCCGGCGCCCGCGGTTCCGGCTGCGCGGGGATGATCATCTTGAACGCCTGCACGCCGCCCGGCCGCCGGGACAGCGGCACGAAGGTCATCCCGAACCTCCGGATCGGCGTGAGATGGATCCGGGGATCGCCGGTGCGCGGGGCGCCCACCAGGTCGTCCAGCGGCACGTTGTAGGTGCGCGCCAAGGGCAGCAGCAGCTCCAGGGTCGCCCGGCGCTGCCCGCTCTCCAGCCGGGACAGGGTGCTCTCCGAGACGCCGGTCGTCGTCGCGAGGTCGGCGAGGGTGATGCCGCGGTGGCGGCGCAGCGCCCGTAGCCGCGGCCCCACGGCGTCGAGCACCTCGTTCAGTTCGTGGTCCACGACCATCACCTTGCCATAATCGCAACTTTTCGTGCCATGTTGAGGGTTCCTGGTGAGACTGGGCGGACCGACGAAAGGAGTCGAGATGAACGCCACCGACGCGGTCACCTTCTGGGACGGCGTGTACGCGGCCCGGCCGCCGGCAGCCGCCCCGCGGCCGAACGCCCGGCTCACCGAAACGGTCGCGGGCCTGCCGCCCGGCGACGCGCTGGATCTCGGATGCGGCGACGGCGGTGACGCCCTGTGGCTCGCCGGCCGGGGCTGGCGCGTCACCGCCGCCGACCTCTCCGCCGTGGCGGTCGAGCGGCTCACGGCCCTCGCCCGCGCGCGCGGCCTGGGCGACCGCGTCACCGCCGTACGGCACGACCTGCGCGGCCCCTTCCCGTACGGCGCGTTCGACCTGATCAGCGCCCACTACCTGCACACCCCCTTCGACCTGGACAGGACGGCCGTCCTGCGCTCGGCCGCGCACGGGCTGCGCCGCGACGGGCGGCTGCTGGTCGTCGACCACGGCTCGACCGCGCCGTGGTCGTGGAACCAGGACCCCGACGTCCGGCACCCGAGTCCCGAGGAGGTCGCCGCGGACCTCGACCTGGACGCGGCGACCTGGACGGTCGAGCGGGCCGACGCGCCCCGCAGGATCGCCACCGGACCGGACGGGCGCACCGCCGAAGTCACCGACCACGTTCTCCTCATCCGCCGCGTCACCTGACCGCGGGAGCAGCCACACCATGCCCGCCGCCACGTCTCACCCAGCCCCCTCTTGCGACGCTGTGTTGACTTTGTCGCAAGTTATGACTCACTATGGTGAGACAAAGCTTGCGACAAAGGAGGCGCCATGTCCCGTGACCCGTCGCCGGACTCCGGTCCGCCGGCGCGTACGGCCGAGCTGCGGCTGGCGAGCGAGTGGCTCGCCCAGCACGACCTGCCCGGCGCCCGCCCGACCCCGCTGCTGGCCGGCCGGCTGGCGGTCCGCAGACGCGCCCGCCTCGCCGCCCACGTCCTCCTGACCGTGCTGATCCTGGCGAGCACGCTCGCCGCGACCTCCGCCTTCGGCGGGGTGACGACGCCCCGCCCTCTCGTGGCCCTGGCCGCGCTGGTGGCCGGTCTGCTGCTCGCCCAGTCGCTGCTCGACCGGTGGGTGCGGCGTGTCGACCGGCGGGCGGGCGCGACGCTGTCCCGCAGGGCCGCCCACCTCATCCAGCCCGGCTGGCGGGCCGTGCTCGGCCGGCCGTTCGCCGTCTTCGCGGCGGCCACGTTCGCCGGCGGTATGGCGCTGGCCGGGAGCGCCCTCGCCGTTCCCGACCCGGCGGTGCGGCAGTCGGCCGTCGTCCTGCTCATCGGCCTGCTCGGCGTGACGGCCGTCATCGCCCTGCGACTGCGCCACCTGATCAGGCATCCGGTCGTGGCGGAGGACGCCGAGTCGCTGACCGCCGACGTCATCATGCGGGTCGAGGACGCCCGCGACCTCACCGTGCCGAGCGTGCAGTGGTCGCTGCCCGTCCTGATGCTCTTCGGCATCGCGCCCGGCTGGTGGAGCGCCGCCTCGGTCGCGTACCTGCTCTCCGCTCTGGCCGCGGGCATCGTGCTGCACGCCAGGACGCCGCCGAGCGCGACAGTGGCCCGGCGGGTCGTGGCCCTGCGATGATCGTCATCGACGCGGCGTCACCGGTGCCGCCGTTCGAGCAACTGCGGGCCCAGCTCGCCCGGCAGATCCAGGACCGCACGCTCGCCGTGGGCGCCCGGTTGCCGACCATCCGCAAACTCGCGGCCGACCTGGGCCTGGCCGTCAACACGGTCGGCCGGGCCTACCGGGAGCTGGAGGAGGCCGGGCTGATCGAGACGCGGGGGCGGGCGGGCTCGTACGTGTCGGCCGCGGGCGAGGCGGGCCTGGAGCGGGCCCGCCGGGCCGCCGCCGACTACGCGGCCGTGATCGCCGGCGTCGGCATCGACGCGGACGAGGCGATCCGCATCGTACGGGCGGCTCTGACCTCCGGCACGGCCACTCCGTCCTCGCCACGACCATGACTCGGGCCGTGACCTTCAGGGGCACGGGGCCGGCACCTGAGCCGCGCGACGACTATGCGGGGTTCAGCCCTGGACCGCGAGCGCTGCTGGAGGACGTCCGCGACGCGCTTCAAGCCCTGACCGCCGGGCCCGCCGTCCCTCTCCCTCAGGTCAGAGGGAGAGGGACGGCCCCGGCTGACGCTCAGCCGACGTACGGCGGGGTGTGCCTGAGCTCCATGCGGGCGATGGTGCGGCGGTGGACGGCGTCGGGGCCGTCGACGATGCGCAGGGCCCTGGCCCAGGCGTAGAAGTAGGCCAGCGGGGTGTCGTCGGAGATGCCGGCGGCGCCGAACAGCTCGATCGCGCGGTCGATGACGGCGCAGGCCATGGCCGGCGCGGCGACCTTGATGGCGGCGATCTCCTTACGGGCGCCCTTGGCGCCGTGCTGGTCGATCTTCCAGGCGGCGTCGTAGACGAGCAGCCTGGCCTGGTCGATGTCGATGCGGGACTGCGCGATCGCGTCCTGCACGTTGGCCTGGTCGGCGAGGCGCTTGCCGAAGGCGACCCGGCTCTTGGCGCGGTCGGCCATCAGGGCCAGGGCGCGCTCGGCCATGCCGATGGCGCGCATGGCGTGGTGGATGCGGCCCGGCCCCAGCCGGGCCTGGGAGATCAGGAAGCCGTCGCCTTCTCCGGCGAGCAGGTTGGCCGCGGGGACGCGGACGTCGCGGAAGACGATCTCGGAGTGGCCGTGCTGGTCCTGGTAGCCGAAGAGCGGCAGGTGCCGCTCGATGCTGAGACCAGGGGTGTCGCGGGGGACCAGCACCATCGACTGCTGGCGGTGGGTGTCGGCATCGGGATCGGTCTTGCCCATCACGATGAAGATCTCGCAGCGGGCGTCGGCCACGCCGGTGATGAACCACTTGCGGCCGTTGATGACGTACTCGTCGCCGTCGCGGACGATCCGCGTCTCGATGTTGGTGGCGTCCGAGCTGGCGACCTCAGGCTCGGTCATCGCGAACGCCGAGCGGATCCGCCCCTCCAGGAGCGGCTCCAGCCACCGTTCACGCTGCTCGGGAGTGGCGAACAGCTCGAGGGTCTCCATGTTGCCGGTGTCGGGCGCCTGGCAGTTGATCGCCTCGGGGGCGATCACCGGCGACCAGCCGGAGATCTCGGCGACGGCGGCGTACTCCACGTTGGACAGCCCCGACAGCTTGGGCAGGAAGAGGTTCCACAGCCCGCGCCGACGCGCCTCGGCCTTGAGGTCCTCCATCACCGGCGGGTGCTCGTGCGGCCCGTGCTCGGCGAGGTACGCCGCCCACACCGGCTCGGCGGGGAACACGTGGGACCGCATGAAGTCCCACATCTCCTCGCAGGTCCGCTGGGCCTTGGGGGAGAGGGCGAAATCCATCTCAATGCTCCTTCAGATGGTCGAGTCCTTCGGCGCCCAGCCGCAGGACGAGGTCGTCCAGGTCGCCGAAATCCTGTCCGCCCATCGCGCCGGCTCTGGAGCGTACGGAGACGCCCTGGGCGATGACGGCGAACTTGAAGCGGGCGAACGCCAGGTACCACGTCATGTCGGCGAGGTCGACGCCCGCCGTGATGGCGTACCGGTCGAGCATCTCGGCGCGGGTGGGGAAGCCCGGCAGGTGCGAGACGCCGGGGATCAGGCTGATGCCGTCGTCGCCGGCCTCGCGCCAGTAGAGCATCAGCAGGGCGACGTCGCTCAGCGGGTCGCCGAGAGTCGACAGCTCCCAGTCGAGTACGGCGTTGATCCGCCCTGGGTCGCCCGCGTCGTAGATGACGTTGTCGGCCCGGAAGTCGCCGTGGACGATCGTGGCGCGCTGCTGCTCCGGCACGCCGGCGGCCAGCCGCCGGGCGAGCTCCTCCATCTCGGGGACCTCGTGGGTGCGGCTCTTGTCCCACTGGCCGGACCAGCGGCGGACCTGGCGCGCCATGAAACCCTCGGGGCGGCCGTAGTCACCGAGGCCGACCGCCGCGTAGTCGACGGCGTGCAGGGCGGCCATCGTGTCGGCGAGGGCGAACGCCATCGCCCGCCGCTCCCCGGGCGTGCCCCCCCCCCCCCCCCGCCGCCCGGGGCCCGGCCCCCGCCGCCGCCGTTCCCGCACGGAGAAAGGACTCCCACGATGACTCTGGGCATCACCCACCTCGTCCACGCCAACGTGGTCTGCACGGACTTCGACCGGTCGTTCGACTTCTACACCCGCGTGCTCGGCGCCCGCCTGCTCGGGCAGGTCTTCGAGTTCGACGCCGGGGCGGACTTCCAGGCGATCCTGGAGGTCACGGGCTCGGTGCGCTGCAAGGCCGCGCTGCTCACCTGGAGCGACGACGACGCCGCCACCTACCTCGACCTGCTGTGCTTCCTCGACGAACGCGGCGAACCCGTCCACCGCACGGCCAGGCAGCCCGGCCTGGCCCGGCTGGGCCTGCGCGTCCGGGACCTGGCCGCCACGCAGGCCCGGCTGCGCGAGCACGGCGTGCCCGTGACGGCCGGGCCGGTCACGCTCACCCCGATGCCGGGCCGGCACCGCCACGTGCTGACGATCCGCGACCCGGACGGGACAATGCTCAACCTCATGGAGTTCCCCGAACTCGCCTCCGGGCGGGGATAACGGCCTGATCCGTCCCCTGATCGGGGCGGCGGGACACGTAACGGCGGTGATAACGAGCGGGCGACACGCTGGGCACCGATCTCGTCACACCACAGTCAGCCTGACCCCCAAGGCTGTGAGAGGGAGCGGAGGATGGTGTGCAGCAGACCATTAACGGCTTGGCCTTGGGCAGCACATACGCCCTGTTGGGCGTAGGTGTCACCTTGGTGTGGGGTGTCCTCGGCATCCTCAATTTCGCGCACGCGCAGATCCTCACCTGGGGCAGCTTCGCCGCCCTGGCGGCCCTGCACCTGGGCTTGCCGGTGCCGCTCGCCATCCTGGTGGGCATGGTGGCGGCGGGCTTGCTCTCCGTGCTCCTCGATCTGGCCGTCCTCGCCCCGCTCAGGGCCCGCAAGGCGCCCGAGTTCTCCTTCGTCGTCGCGACGATCGGGGTCTCGCTCGTGCTCACCACGATCCTGCGCACCTACACCGACGCGCAGACCGAGGCGTTCCCCCGGCAGGGCTTCCCGGTGGGGGCCTTCGAGGTGGCGGGGCAGAACGTGCCGCGGCTCCAGGTCGTCATGCTCGCGATCGCGATCGTGGCCATGGCCGGCCTCGCCTTCTGGCTGAACCGCACCAAATCGGGACGGGCCGTCCGGGCGGTCGCCCACAACCGGGAGACCGCCGAACTGCTCGGCGTCAACAGCCAGCTCGTCTTCTCCATCTGTTTCTTCGTCGCCGGAGGTCTCGCCGCCGTGGCGGGCATCTTCGTGGCGGCATCGGCGGCCCAGGTCTCCTACTCCTCCGGCGACGGTCTGCTGCTGGTCGCCTTCGCGGTCATCATCCTCGGCGGCATGGGCTCGGTGAAGGGCGCGATCGTCGGCGGCCTCGTGCTCGGCGTCATCGAGGTGTACGCGACCTCGTACGTCTCCAGCGTGTTCCGGGAGATCATCGCGTTCGCGACCATCCTGGCGGTGCTGGTCGCGCGGCCGTCCGGGTTCTTCGGCAAGAAGGAGGCCGCTCGTGTTTGACTGGCTCGAACCGCTCCAGCTCTTCCGGCTGGACACCGCTCTCATCCTCACCCTGCTCGTGGTGAGCGTGCACGTCACGTTCCGGGTCGGCATCATGTCGCTCGCCCCGATGGGGTTCGCCGCGGTCGGCGGCTACACGGCCGCGCTCATCTCCACCAGGACCGAGCTGCCCTTCGCCGTCGGGTTGCTGGCGGCGACCCTGTTCGCCGGGGCGATCGGCGCGCTGTTCGCGCCGCCGGTGCTGCGGCTGCGCGGCATCTACATGGCCCTCGGCAGCCTGGCACTCGCGCAGGCCATCGTGGTGCTGATCCGGATCAGCGACTTCACCAACGGGCCGAACGGCATCGCCGGCATCCCGGTCGAGGTCCGTACCGAGTATCTCGTCATCGCGCTGGTCGTGGCCTTCGTCGTGCTGGAGCTCGGCCACCGGTCCTACTTCGGGCGGGCCGCCAAGGCGGTGCGGCTGGACGAACGCACCGCCGAGGGCCTCGGGATCAACGTGTTCCGGGTGCGGTTCGTGGCCTTCACGGCCGCGGCCGCCATCGCCGGCTGCGCGGGCGCGCTGGAGGCGCACCGCACCATGGTGATCAGCCCCGACCAGTACGGCTTCGCCACGCTGGTGATCGTGTTCACGTACGTGCTGGTCGGCGGCAACGGGCACTGGGCCGGGCCGGTCCTGCTCACCTGGGGCCTGACGATCCTGCGCGACATGCTGCACGTCGCCGGCTCCTACTGGGAGGACATCGTCTACGGCGTCCTGCTCGTGCTGGTCCTGCTGGTCGCGCCGAACGGCCTGTCCGACCGATCCCTGTACCGGGGGCTGCGACGGCGATGGCGGGGCCGCGCGAACCCGTCCCCCACGATCGACGAGCCCGCGGAGAAGGTGGCGAGCCGATGACCGCACTGCTGGAACTGTCCGGGGTAAGCAAGCACTTCGGCGGCATGAAGGCCGTCGACGAGGTCTCCTTCACCGTGGCGGAGGGCACGGTCTGCGGCCTCATCGGGCCCAACGGCGCGGGCAAGACGACCGTCGTCAACCTCATCAGCGGCTATCTGCGGCCGACCGCAGGGACCATCCGGCTCGCCGGGACGGACGTGGCCGACCTGCGCCCGCACCGCCTCGCCGCCGCGGGGGTCGCCCGCACGTACCAGAACCTGCAGCTCTTCGAGGAGAGCACGGTCCTGGAGAACGTCCTCATCGGCCGTCACATGTCGTTCAAGGGCCGCCGCTGGCAGATGGGCCGCACGCGCAGGCGGGAGGAGGCCGAGCAGCACGAGGCGGCCCGGCGGATCATCGACCGCGTCGGCCTGGCCGGGGTGGTCGACGCCGACGTGGCCGAGCTCTCCTACGGCATGCGGCGGCGGGTCGAGATCGCGCGGGCGATGGCCACCGAACCCCGGCTGCTGCTCCTCGACGAACCCACGGCCGGGATGAACCGCAGCGAGTCCGACGAGATCGGCGAGCTCATCGGCTCGATCAACGCGGAGGGCGTGACCGTGCTGCTCGTCGACCACAACGTCCGGCTCGTCACCGAGGTCTGCCACCGGGTCGTCGTGCTCGACTGGGGCAGCGTCCTCACCGAGGCCGGGCCCACCGAGGTGTGGCAGGACCAGCGGGTCAAGACGGCCTATCTCGGCACCCATGACCGTCACGCAGTGGAGGCACCCGATGCTGGCCGTTGATTCCCTCGTCACCCGCTACGGCGCGGTGGAGGCGCTGCACGGGGTGAGCCTCACGGTCGGCCCCGGCGAGGCCGTCGCGATCGTCGGGCCGAACGGCGCCGGCAAGACCACTCTGCTGCGCACCATCTCCGGTCTGGTGCGGCCCGCCGCCGGGACCGTCGAGATCGACGGGCGGGTGATGGGACGCACGGCCGCGCACCGGATCGCCCGGCTCGGCGTCAGCCACGTGCCGGAGGGACGGGCCATCCTGTCCACGCTCAGCGTGCGGGACAACCTGCTCATGGGCGGCTACCGGCTGCCCGGCGGCGAGATCGAGAGCCGCATGGCCGAGATGATCGACCTGTTCCCGGTTCTCGGGCGCAAGCTCGACGACCTCGGCGGCGTGCTCTCCGGCGGCGAGCAGCAGATGCTGGCGATCGCGCGCGGGCTCATGGCCAAGCCGCGCCTCCTCATGATCGACGAGCCGTCGATGGGGCTGGCGCCGCGCATCGTCGGCGACGTGCTGGAGGCGCTGAAGCGGGTGGTCGCCAGCGGCACCGCCGTCCTGGTGGCGGAGCAGAACGCCGGTCTGGCGCTGGAGGTGGCCGACCGGGCCTACGTGATGGTCGTCGGCGAGGTCGTCACCTCCGGCCGCAGCGCCGACCTCGACGAGAACAGCCTCCTGGAGACCTACCTGGCCTGACGCGACCCGGGCCCGGTGGAAACGGCCCGGGGGGCGGGGGGGGCCCCCCCCCCCTGCGGCTGCCGGCCCACCGCCCCGC
>NZ_JAPNNL010000093.1 GCF_027620315.1 Nonomuraea corallina
GCGGCCTGGGCGGGCGCAACCGGCCGGGCGGGCGGTCGTCGGTGACGGCCGAGACGGGGATCGACTCCACGGTGGGCCATACGTTCTCACTCATGACCGTCACGCGTACCCGGGAGCCGCCCGCCCTATCCTCGGCCGGCTAGGCGAGCCGCACCACGGCCCGCGCCTTGGACAGCACCCGCGCGTCACCCGACCTGGCGGTCAGCCCGACCACGACCTGGCCGTCGTCGAGCTTCTCCTCCACGACGCCGCTCACGGTGATCGTGGCGCCCTGGTCGTCGTCCGGCACGACCACCATCGACGAGAACCGCACGCCGAAGTCGACGACCGCGCCCGGGTCGCCGGCCCAGTCGGTGACGAACCGTCCCGCCTGCGCCATCGTGTACATGCCGTGCGCGATGACGTCCGGCAGGCCCACCATCTTGGCGAACCGCTCGTTCCAGTGGATCTGGTTGAAGTCGCCGGACGCCCCGGCGTACATCACCAGGTTGACCCGGCGCACGGGGTAGTCGACCGGCGGGATCTCCTGGCCGACCTCGACCTCGTCGTACTTCTGCGTCGCCGCCATGTCAGGCCGCCCCTCCACGCTCGACGATCGTGTTGTACGTGGTGCAGACCGGCTCTCCGGCCACCGTCGTGACGTCGCTCCTGACCGTCAGCAGCTCGTTGCGCCCGGCGGTGCGGATGTCGGTGATGGTCGCCGTGGTGACCAGCTCGTCGCCGGCGTAGACCGGGCGGGCGTACTCGAAGCGCTGCTCCCCGTGGACCACCATGGCGAAGTTGAGCCCCAGGTCGGGGTCGGCCAGCGCCTCGCCGCCGCTGCGCAGGCTGAAGACGATGGGGAAGGTCGGCGGGGCCACCACGTCGGGGTGGCCGGCCGCCTGGGCGGCGGCCTTGTCGTGGTAGATCGGGTTGTCGTCGCCGATCGCCGCGGCGAACTCACGGATCTTCACCCGGCTGACCTCGTACGGGGTGCTGGACGCGTAACTGCGTCCCACGAAGTCACGGTTCAAGGCCATCACTGCTCCCTCGCATGCACTGCTCCCTCGCATGTCTCACCGGCGCCGCGTCGTTGAGCCGAAGGTAACAGAACAAGGTTCGGCTGTCGCTGCGGATGGACTGCTTTTTGCCCGGCCCCGAACACGACGAACCGGCGCCCGCCGTGGGACGCCGGTTGTGCGATGAGTGGAAGCCGGAGTGACCGCCCGGGCGAGGACTAGCGAGTCTCGCGGTGCGCGCGGTGGCAGCGGCAGTTGGGGCAGTACTTCTTCAGCTCAAGCCGATCCGGGTCGTTGCGCCGGTTCTTCCGCGTGATGTAGTTGCGGTGCTTGCACTCCTGGCAGGCCAGCGTGATCTTCGGCCTAACGTCGGTGGCAGCCACGTGGGAGTGCCTTTCTACGTTCGGGACATGGACATGCCCGAACCCAGGCCGGTCGACCTGGGTGAGGGCAGTAGCGGAGGCCGGACTTGAACCGGCGACACAACGATTATGAGCCGTTTGCTCTGCCTGACTGAGCTACTCCGCCTTGCAGCCGGAAACGATCCGGCCCCGTAGAGGATACCCGACCCGGGGAGCGTCTACGTCACTCGCCTGATCGGGCAGGGTGGTTCCAGTATGCCAAAGGCACCCCCGGCGACACAAAACAAAAACCCCACCGTGGTGGGGTCTGTCGCTGGTGGAGCCCCCAAACGGAATCGAACCGTTGACCTTCTCCTTACCATGGAGACGCTCTGCCGACTGAGCTATAGGGGCCTGTCCGGCGCTGCGGACAGGTGTAACCATACACGGCGCTCAGCCTTGATGCGAACTCGTCCGGGCAGCCGGTCGCTCGGCCTGCGCGGGCCGCGCGGGCAGGGTGACGACCTCGCACAGGTCGGCCAGGTCGACGTGGCGCGCGACCTCGGCGACCGACGCGCAGTCGGCCACGAGCCGGCCGTCGCGGCGCACCCTCAGCACCTGCCGCCCGGCCCGCACGGCGAGCACGATCTCGTATCCGTCGCTCCCGACCCATCGCCTGTCCATAGCGGCACACACTAGCCCCCGGGTCTCTCATTTTTCACCGGGCGACAGACGTCACGCGTCAGTAGCGGTAGAACCCCAGGAAGCCGCGCACCCGGGCGATGTCGTCCACCCGGACGGTCGCCCCGGTCTCGGGCGCGTGCAGCATCCGCTCGCCGCCCAGGTAGATGCCGACATGCCGCGTCCTGAGCCGCTCCTTGGCGCGCTTGCCGAAATAGACGAGATCCCCCGGCAGCGGCGACCGGACCTTGCGCATCCGCCGTACGTGGTCGTCGGTGTTGCCCGGCCCGAGCACGTCCGCCCCGTGCGCGAGCGCGTACACCCAGCGGGTGAGACCGGAGCAGTCCAGCCCTCGCGTCCTGGTGGCGGGGCAGGGTTGGATCCTGCCCGTGTACCCCACGCAGGTCCCCGTGGACGGTCCCGGCCGCTCGGCGTGGCCGCCGCCCCAGGAGTAGACGATGCCGCGCTGCTCGATCTCGTACGCGACCGCGACGATGCGGGGTAAGACGTAACGCTTGACCGGGGCGGAGGCCGTGACGGCGAGCAGCAGGAGCACCACGGCGAGCAGAGCTCCGCGCTTCCCCGACACCCGCACCTCCCTGGTGATGCGGGATCAATCCTGCCTTATTGGGCTATTTGCCGCGTAGCGTGACCTCTGCCGTCCCGACGACGAACCGGATGCCGACCGCGCCCTTCTTCTTGCGCGGCTTGGTGGTGAAGGTGAACGTCCTCTTCTGCCCCAGCCGCAGCTCGTCGATGGAGCAGCGGAGCGCCGTGCCGCTGAACGCGCAGCCCGAGGACGCCCTGACCACCCGCTGACCGCCGAACGCCCGTCCGGAGACCTTGATGTCGGTGACCCGGTGCGGCCCGGTGTTGGCCACGGTCAGCCGGTAGGTGGTGCGGCCGCGCGCCCGGCCGGAGACGGTCACCTCGGCCGGCGGGTTGGCCATCGCCTTCAGCTCGTCCTCCGAGCCGTTGAACGCGTTCTGCCCGCCGGGCAGCGTGCCCTTGTCGGCCGACTGCCAGAACGTGTGCCGCTCCCACGCCTTGGGCAGCTCGCCCGGGTCGGCACCCCAGCGGGCGAGCCAGAGCGGGCTGGACGAGAACGCGGTGCTGTCGCCCGTGCACGTCCGCCACCAGCTCGTGGTGGTGTAGATGATCGCCCGCCGCCCGGTGCGTGCCCGGTAGGTCGCGGTGAAGTCCTTGATCCAGGCGACCATGTCCTTGACCGGCAGGTCGTAGCAGGAGTTCTTGCCGTTCCTGTTCTGGTACGGGTTGTCCTCCAGGTCGAGCACGCCGGGCAGGGTCCGCCCGTCGGCGCGCCAGCCGCCGCCGTTCGCCAGGAAGTGCTCGGCCTGCTGGGCTCCGCCCGACTCGTGCGGCTGCGCGAAGTGGTAGGCGCCGCGGACCAGCCCCGCCGCCGCCGCGCCGTCGAACTGCGCGGCGAAGAGCGGGCTGACGTAGTCGGGTCCCTCGGTGGCGTGCACGAAGGCGAACCGGGCGCCGCCGGACGCCGCCGCGGCCCAGTCGACCTCACCGGTCCAGTTGCTGACGTCCACCCCCGCCACGCCGTCCGCGGCCTGGGCGCTCTGCGCGCCCAGACCGACCGCCGCCACCACCGCGATGAGCATCAGACGCTTCACGCAGGGGATCATCCCAAAAAATTTTTACATGTACGGGGAAATCAGCACTTCAGAGGCTGAAAAGTTATTCATCAGGGCCATATGCGCCATGTGACGTTTCCGCAGGTCAGAGCCATATGTGTATGTCACATTCACGTTTGCCAAGAGCGCTTTCCCTGGCTGACACTTGAGCCGCTCCCATTCACCGCCCCCACCAGGGGTTTCTTCGCCATGCCCGAAGGAAGCACCATGATCCACACTCGAGGTCTGACCCGGACGTTCACCCTGAAGAAGAAACAGACCGTCGAAGCCGTACGAGGCATCGACCTGGACGTCGAGGCGGGACAGCTCGTCGCGTTCCTCGGCCCGAACGGCGCCGGTAAATCCACCACCCTGCGGATGCTCACCACGCTGCTGCCGCCGACGTCCGGCACCGCCACCGTCGCCGGCCGCGACGTCACGCGCGACCCCGATGGGGTGCGGGCCAGAATCGGCTACGTCGGCCAGAAGAACAGCGCCGGCGAGACCTTCCGCGTCGGCGACGAGCTCGTCACCCAGGGCCGCTGCTACGGCCTGACCACCGCGGAGGCCCGCCGCCGCGCCGGCGAGATGCTCGAACTGCTCGACCTGACACCGCTCGCCGCGCGCAAGCCCGGCACCCTCTCCGGCGGCCAGCGCCGCCGCCTCGACATCGCGCTCGGCCTCATCCACCGGCCCGGCCTGCTCTTCCTGGACGAGCCCTCGACCGGGCTCGACCCCAAGAGCCGCGCCGACATCTGGACGCACATCCTGCGCCTGCGCGAGACGCACGGGACCACCCTCTTCCTCACCACCCACTACCTCGAAGAGGCCGACAGCATGGCCGAGCGAGTGATCATCATCGACGACGGCCGGATCATCGCCGACGGCACGGCAGAACAACTCAAGAACGACCTGGCCGGCGACCGCATCCTGCTCACCGCGCACACCGCGCAGGACGCCGGACGGGCCGCCGCGCTCCTCGGCGGCGACGCCGACGGCCTCACCGTGCGGCTGCGGGCGGCGTCCGCCGCCACAGCCCTGCCCGAGCACCTGCGCACGCTGGAGGCGGCCGGCGTCAAGATCGCCGCCGCCGAGACCATCCGCCCCACCCTCGACGACGTGTTCCTCACCCTGACCGGGAGAAGCCTCAGCGATGACGATGTTCCTGCGTGACACCATGACCGTCTTCCGCCGCGAGTTCACCCCCTCGTTCAGGGAGCCCGCGGGACTGCTCTTCGAGATGGGGCAGCCGCTGCTGTTCCTCTTCCTCTTCGGGGCCCTGCTGGACGGCGCCGTGGGCTCGTCCTGGCAGTGGTTCGTGCCGGGCATCCTGGTGATGATGTGCCTGACCGGGCCCATGGCCTCCGGCTACTACCTGCTGGTGGAGCTGATCGGCGGCTCGATGGAGCGGATGATGGTCACGCCGCTCAACCGGACCGCGATGCTGGTCGGCAGGACGATGAAGGCGATGGCCGTGCTGCTCGCCCAGGCCGTGCTGATCATCGTGCTGGCGGTGCCGCTCGGGTTCGAGCCGCACCTGACGGGCGTGGCCGCCGGGCTGGCGCTGCTCATGGTGTTCGGGGTGGGCCTGGGCGCGCTCTCGTTCGCCCTGGCGATCAAGTCCGCGCCTGACGGCACGCTGTTCTGGACGGTCACCCAGGTGCTGTTGTTCCCGTTGCTGCTGCTGTCGGGGGTGCTGCTCCCGCTCGACTCCGGCCCCGGCTGGCTGCGGGTGGCCGGCGGGCTCAACCCGGTCGCCTACATCGTCGAGGCCGAACGCGCGCTCTTCTCCGGCCAGGCGCCGGGGCTGCCGGTGCTGTACGGGGTGCTCGCGGCGGCGGCGACGGCCGCGCTCGGCCTGTACCTCGGCAACCGCGCCATGCGCCGGGGCGTCTGACCTCCTGCCGCGGCGATCGGCCGGGTCACCCTGCGGCGGCCCGGTCGACGTCCGGCCCGCGGTAGGCGCGTTCCGGGATGCGGGCCAGCGTCGACTCCCGCACCTGCGGCCCGAGCCCGTACAGCTTCTGGAAACTCATGATCAGGGGCCGCCACCGGTCCGGGTCGATGTGGTCGTCGACGCCGTCCTTGCGGATCTCGTCGTGCACCCACACCCGCCGCACCCGTACCTCGAACGCGGCGATCCCGCCGTCGCCCACCGGGTGCTCGGCGACCACCACCGTCTCCATGCTCACCGGGCACTCGGCCACCCGGGGCGGGGCCACGGTCTCGCTCGCCACCGGCGTCAGCCCGGCTCGCTCGAACTTGTCCGGCACGTACCGGTAGCCCTGCTCGCGCTTCCACGGCGGCACGGGGTCGGCGCCGGTGGTCAGGGCGAGCCGGTCGACGGCGGCGGCGAGCGCGTCGGAGGGCAGGTTCAGCACGCATTCGCGCGCTCTGGTCATGTTGCGCGCGGTCTTGGACCGCCGGCCCAGGCCCAGCACTCCCCGGCGGCCGAGCCAGAACGCCGACGACATCGGGGCCAGGTTCGGCGTGCCGTCCTCGTTCAGGGTGGAGATCAGCACGACCGGGGTGCCGAAGTAGAGGATCGAGGGTTCGATGCGGGTGTGTGTCACGGATGACACTGTCGCGCCGCCCGGCGACGGGCACCGGCGGCATTCGGACCTGTCGTTCGTCCCGGGGTCCTGGATCGCGCTCTGGTGACCAGGCGGCGCTCAGCCGGATGCAAGGCTCTTCCAAGTCGGCTTCCCTAGCCTCCGTCGCCATGAGGAAGACACCTGTCATCGGCGCCGTCCTGGCCTTCACGATCGCCGCGAGCGCGCCCGCCCCGGCGCAGGCGGCCGCCGGCATCCACTGGGGCCCCGTCGCGTCGGCGGCCGGGCACTCCGGCAAGGCCAGGGCCGACGTCTGGATCAGCGACTTCAGCGCCGAGACGTTCGTCGTGCGCGGGAAGCTGTACGACCGCGACGCGCACGCCGGCCACTGCGCCTACGTCCGCGCCCGGTTCCACTACGCGGGCGGCGGCACCGGCTGGAGCCGTGCCAGCACGACCTGCGCGGGCAGGAAGTCGTTCCGGCTCTCGTCGGACGGCGAGATCAGGCGGGTGGACGTGCGGGTGTGCCTGTACGACCGGGCCGCCCGCAAGACCTTCAAGTGCCACGCCGACGCCATTAAGCCCGAGATCATCGCGAACTGGCCCCAGTGAGCCGGCCGTGACCGGTGCGGAAGGGGTTCCCGCCGGTCACGTTTCGCAGTAAGGACGGACGACAAGGGCGCCACGGCACAAAGTCGCGGCATTGAAACAAGGGACGATGCGACATGCCCTAGTACAATCGCGGAAATCTCCCGGTCTCGACATCAGGATGGGGGAAGGAGCCTGGTGGGTCAGATCGACGTCCTGCAGGTCGCCCGGGAGCTCAGCCGTGTTTCCCATCTCAGACCCGAAGAGCTGCTGGACGTGGTGAATACGGCTCTGGCGCCCGGCGAGTTGCACGTGGCTGCGTCTCCCCAGCCGTGGATATATTTTCTCAACATTGTCAAAAGTGCCATATCCACCGAAGACGGACGCCGCGCGTTGCAGCGCGGCGTCCAGTACGTAGGACCGGGCACCCCGTGGGCCGAACGCGTCATCAGGCTGCTCAGCCCGGCGGAGGATCTGCTCGACCCTCCCGAGGCCCTGCAGGTCGCCACCCTGCTGCGCGGGTGCGAGGTCGAGGACCTGCGGATCCTCTACCAGGTGGCCACCGAGGGCAAGGGCCGCGGCTTCCCCGGCGCCTTCCAGGACGCGGGCCATGTCTTCGAGTTCCTGCTCGACGCCCCCACCGGGGAGCGGCGGCTGCTGCCCCACCTGCGCTTCGCCGCGTACGTGCTCGGCCAGCTGCTGCAGCGCCGCACCGCCGACCAGGACACGGTCTCCGAGCTGAGCCGCTGGCTCTACCGCCAGCGCGACCAGCTCAGGGCCGAGAACAAGGACCCGGAGGCCACCGAGCTGGAGCGGCTGCTCCGCCAGCGGCTCGCCTTCGAGACCCGCACCGACCTGCCGACGTGCCTGATCGTCGAGATCGACCCGCTCGCCGTGCCCGACGGCGACGACGACCCGCACCTGGTCACCCACTGGACGCACAGCAGCCCCCTGGGCTGGAACCCGGAGCGCGGCGGCGAGGTCGAACTGCCGCTGGCCCGCGTCGCCGACCACGTCGTGGAGCTGGTGCTGGCGGCCGAGCGCGACTGGAGCCCCCAGCGGGGCGGCCCGCTGCTGCTGGAGTTCCGGCTCGCGCCGGAGCTGGTCAACCTCTCGGTCGACCAGTGGCCGAGGAGGATCAGCGAGGAGCTGCCGCCCCGCGCGCTGGGCGCCGACTACGAGGTCGTCCTGCGCAGCGACCGGCGGCTGCGCCCGGACAACACCTACCGGCGCTGGTACGACCGGTGGCACGTCTTCCTCGACGGCAGGGGCGCCGCCCACCTGGCTCCCCTGGACGACGGCGACGCGGGGAACGTGCACGCCAGCCTGATGGGCGGGGCCGACGTGGTGGCGTGCGTCCTGTCCGCGCCGCCCGACAGCCCTCAGGGCAGGGCGCAGCTCGACGCCGCGATGGACGCCGGGGTGCCGATCGTCCTGTGGTGCCGGGACTCGGCGACCAACGGGGAGTTCCGGAAAGCCGTCACCGAAGTGCTTCAGCCGCAGAAACTCAAGAAACTACCGGAGAGTATTCACCAACTGCGCAGCTCAACGCCGACGTGCGGCAATGTGGCCCTTCTCTGGGACGATCCCGGGCGGCCAATTCCGGAAGTGCAGCCGTTGAGAAGTCCTTCCTAAAAGGTTGCGCCGACGGGCGATCAAGGAGATCCTCAGGTAAGTCCGCAATTCCACACTCCCCAGCCCGGACTTACGAGTGAGGACCACCCGCAGATGAGCGTGGATCGACCACCCATGGAGCGGCTTCCCGGGGAGGGTGGATCGGCGGCCATTCCGCGAGGGTGGCTGGTCTACAGCGGCACCGGGCAGCCGCGCGATGGCCTGCGCCTGCTCGACGAGCTGCCGCCCCCGCCGCCGTGGCGGGACTTCGACGGCGGCCCCGTCCTGCCGCCGCCCCCCGAGGACCTGCCCGAGCTGCGCAGGCGGCTCGGCGACGCCATCCGGCGCAGCCCCGACGAGCAGGAGATCCTGGCCATCAACGCGGCCCTGTGCCTGCGCCGGCCGCTGCTGGTGACCGGGCCGCCCGGCGTCGGCAAGTCCACGCTCGCCTACCAGGTCAGCCGCGAGCTGCGGCTGGGGCCGGTGCTGCGCTGGCCCGTCAACAGCCGCAGCACCCTGCGCTCGGGCCTGTACGACTACGACGCCGTGGCGCGCGTGCAGGACGCCCGGCTCAAGGGCGTCGAGCCGCAGGTCGGCGAGTACGTCCAGCTCGGCCCCCTGGGCACCGCGCTGCTGCCGCACGAGCTGCCGCGCGTGCTGCTGATCGACGAGTTCGACAAGTGCGACGCCGACCTGGCCAACGACCTGCTCGACGTCCTGGAGGAGGGCGGCTTCCTGATCAGGGAGCTGTTCCGCGCGCGGGCCCGCGAGCCCGAGTCGACCGTCTACACGGCCGACCGCGAGGGCACCGCGCTCGTCAGGGAAGGCTGGGTCGGCTGTCGCGCCTTCCCGTTCATCGTCATCACCAGCAACGGCGAGCGGGAGTTCTCGCCCGCGTTCCTGCGCCGCTGCATCCGGCTGGAGATGGCCCAGCCCGGCGAGGAGCGCCTGGCCGAGCTGGTCGGCGCGCACTTCGCCGACCGCTCCACGCCCCATCAGGACCGCGTCATCCGAGAGTTCCTGGCGTACCGCAGGCACAGCCCGGTGGCCGCCGACCAGCTGCTCAACGCGCTCCACCTCGTCATCAACGGGAACGCCGACCCCGACGACCGCTCCTGGCAGCGGATCCTCGACGTCGTGCTGCGACGGCTGGACGAGGCGGGCGCGGGGTGAGCCGCCCGGCCGACCCACCGCCGGACCGCGTGCCGCACTGGCAGGACTCAGCCGACCTGCTCTGGCTCGCCGCACTGGCGGCCCGCCGGCCGGACACCCCCAGCGGGGACAGACCCCCGGCTCGCCTCCCGCCGCCGGCGCCGCCGCCGGAGCCACGCTCTGGACCCCCCGACACCCCGCCCACCGACCACGCCCAGCCGGCCCCTCCCCACCTCGGGGGCGGGCCGTTCGGCGTGCCCGCCGTCCCCGACCCCGTCGGCGGGGCCGAGCCCTCCCAGGAGGTCGCGCTCGCCTCGGCGGCGACCCGGCGACGCGCCGTCACCCGCGCGATGCTCGCCTTCCGCCGCCTGACCGCGTCCGCGCACGGCACGAGCGAACTGGACGAGGAGGCCACGGCCGAACGGGCCGCCGAGGACGACCTGTGGCTCCCGGTCCTGACCTCCCCGCTCGAACGCTTCCTGGACCTCGACCTCGTCATCGACGACAGCCGCTTCGCCCTGCTCCACCGCGACGCCGCCACCGGCTTCGCCGCCGCGCTCACCGACACCGCCGCCTTCCGCACCGTCCGCACCTACCTGCTCGACACCGACGTCAAGCACGAGTACGAGCTGTTCCTGCGCAGCGGAGGGCCCGGCGGCCGGGTCATGCCGGCCTCCTCGCTGGCCCGTCCCGGCTCCGGCCGCCGGCTCGTCGTCGTGCTGACCGACGGCGTCGGCGACGCCTGGCACACCCGCGCCGCGCACCGCAAGCTGGCCCGCTGGGGCGCCGCCCACGCCCTCGTGGTGATCCACCTGCTGCCCGCGCGGCTGTGGCGGCGTACCGGGATCACGCCGGAGCGGGCCGTCTTACGCAACCGCCGCCCGGCGGGACCGGCCGGCGGGTACGTCCACGCCGCGCCGCCCGGATCGGTGCCCGTGCCGGTCATCGGACTCGACGCCGCCCAGGCTCGCTCCTGGGCTGCCTTCGCCATGGCGGCCCGGCCGGTCTGGCACGGCACGATCGTGGCCTGTTCGCACGACCAGGCCGAACCCGACCCCGAGCCGCCGCCGGAGGGCGAGCTGTCGGCCGAGCAGCGGGTCTGGCGCTTCCGCATGGGCGTCTCGTCCACGGCGTTCGAGCTGGCCGTGCACCTGGCCGCCGCGCCGCTCAACCTCTCGGTCGTCCGGCTCGTACGGCGCAAGCTGGTGCCGCGCGCCACGGACGCTCACCTCGCCGAGGTGCTGGGCAGCGATCTGGTACGCCGCGCCGAGCCGCACCCGGTCAGCCCGAGCGTGCCGTACGACTTCGTGCCCGGGGTGCGGGCGGAGCTGCTGCTGGCGGGGCGGCGCTCGAGCACCGCCGAGGTGCTGGTGACGGTCGTCGACCACCTGAGCCAGGAGGTCGACGAGCTGAAGGCGCTGCGCGAGGTGATCGTCTCCCCCGGCAGGGCCGCCGTGCCCGAGCTGTCGCCCGAGCTGTCGCCGCTCGTCGAGCCGACCGTCTCGGCGCTGGAGGCGATGGCCGGGAGCTACACCGCGCCGGCCCGTCACCTCAGGGATGCGATGAGTGACCAGCTGGGCAGGAGTGAAGAGCCGCAGGTTGGGCACGCCTCGAACCGCGATCTGCCTCGCCCTGAGGACAGTGTTTACACCCATGTTGTCAAGGACCTGCCGACGCCTGACCCCTTTGGAGTGACGATCAACATGACCGCGACGCCTGTGGCACCGAAACGCGAGTCGCACGAGCCGACGCCGGTGTGGAATGTGCCGCAGAAGAACCACAATTTCACCGGCCGCGAGGAGATCCTCGGCCAGCTGCACGAGCGGCTGTCGAGCGGGACCACCGCGGTGCTCCCGGAGGCGCTCCACGGGCTCGGTGGCGTGGGCAAGTCGCAGATCGCCGTCGAGTACTGCTATCGGCACCAGAAGGAGTACGACCTCATCTGGTGGATCCCCTCCGAGCGCCTGACCATGGTCCGCCAGGCGTTCGTCGATCTGGCCGAGCAGTTGGATCTGCGGGTGTCGGAGCCCAACGTCGCGGAGATCGCGGTGAAGGAGGCGCTGCGGCTGGGCCGGCCGTACGGCAACTGGCTGCTGGTCTTCGACAACGCCGAGGACGTGGAGGAGATCAAGAAGTTCTTCCCCACCAACGGGCCCGGCAAGATCATGGTCACCTCGCGCTCGCGTGACTGGTTCGCCTACGCCACGCCGCTGGAGGTGGACGTCTTCACCCGGGCGGAGAGCCGCGACCTGCTCCGCCGCCGCGGCCCCGACCTGAGCGACCACGACGCCGACCAGATCGCCGACCGCCTCGGCGACCTGCCCCTGGCCATCGAGCAGGCGGCGGTGTGGCTCGCCGAGACGGGCATGCCCGTCTCGGAGTATCTGGAGCTGTTCGACGCCCAGCGCAACGAGCTGCTCGACGTCGAGGGCACCGAGAAGTCCGTGGCGGCGGCCTGGAACGTCTCCTTCGACCGCCTGCGCACCACCAACCCCGCGGCCCTCCAGCTCCTGCAGGTCTGCGCCTTCCTCGCGCCCGAGCCGATCCCGAGGTCGCTGCTGGTCGGCAGCCGCGACCTGGAGGGCCCGGCGGAGCTGCTGGAGGTGCTGCAGGACCCGATCGAGATCAGCCGGACCACCCGGGCGCTCAACAGGTACGCCCTGGCCAAGGTCAACTACCGCGACAACACCATCTCCCTGCACCGCCTGGTCCAGCGCGTGGTGACCAGCCAGCTCAGCGAGAACGAACGCCACCAGCTGCGCCACTGCGGCCACCTGCTGCTGGCCAACGCCGACCCCAAGGCCCCGGGTGACCAGTCGCGCTGGCCCGGCTACCACGCGCTGTTCCCGCACATCTTCTCCTCGCGTCTGGAGGAGTGTCCCGACCCGTGGGCCAGAGGGTTGATGCTCAACACCATCGACTTCCTGTTCCTGTGGGGAGACCGGGCCGGCTATCTGTCCATGGCCGACCGCGTGGTGCGGGCCTGGAGCGAGCAGCTGGGGCCCGAGCACGACGCCACGCTGACGGCCGAGCTGCGCCTGGGCCGCGCCAAGCGCCTGTTCGGCCACTTCGAGGAGGCGTACCGGCACCACCTGCACGCGCGCGACGCGCTGCGCGAGCGGCTCGGCGCCGACCACGAACGCACCCTCGAAGCGCAGGGCTATCTCAGCGCCGACCTGCGCTACCTCGGCCGGTTCACCGAGGCGATGGAGATCGACCGCGAGGCCTACGAGACGCTGCGCCGCACCTTCGGCCCGGACGAGCCGCTCACCCTGGAGCAGGCCCACCTGCTGGCCATCGACTACCGCCTGGCCGGCGACCCCGTCCGGGCCAGGGAGCTCGACGAGGACACCTACCAGCGCAAGCTGGAGCTGCTGGGCCCCGACAGCCGCAGCACGATCAGCACCCGGCTGGCGCTGGCCGTCGACGTCATGGAGTGCGGCGAGTATCTCGCGGCCCGTGACATGCAGGAGGAGCACACCCACGAGCTGCGCTCCCGCCTCCAGAACTCCCATCCGTCCACGATGGACGCGATCCTGCTGCTGTCGGTGATGAGCCGCAAGGCCGGGCGCAACGACGAGGCGCTCAAGCTCTCCGAGGAGGCGATGTCGCTGTTCAAGGCCCGCTACGGCGAGGAGTCGCAGACCACCGTGGCGGTGGTGCTCAACCACGCGCTCAACCTGCGGGCCATCGGCGACCTGTCGCAGGCGGTGGAGCTGGGCCAGCTGGCCCGCGAGCAGTATTCACGCATCTTCGGCCCGAACCATCCCAACACCCCCACGGCGGCGGTCAACATCGCCGTCGCGCTGCGCCTCATGGGCCGGGTCGAGGAGGCGCGCGCCCTCGACCGCGAGTCGCTGGACGAGCTGACCAGGATGCTGGGCGCCGAACACCCGCGCACCCTCCTGTGCGCCATCAACTACGCCAGCGACCTGTACGCCCTGGGCGCCTACGAGGAGGCGTTGAGCCTCGACCGCCAGACGCTGGAGCGGCTGAGCAGGCACCAGGGCGGCGACCACCCGACGACCATCGCCTGCCTGTTCAACCTCAGCCTGGATCTCAAGGCCGTGGGCCAGGACGAGGAGGCGGCGGTGCTGCAGTCCCGGGCGATGGACGCCTACCGTCGGGTGCTGGGCGACGACCACGCCGCCCTGCTCTCGCGCGCGCAGGGCAGGAGGGCCAACTGTGACATCTACCCGATGCCCGTATGACGCGCGCCCGCGGCCCCGAGGCGGCGATTCCCGTATCGACACGTACCCGAGAACCGGAGTATGACGACGTGCAGGTGCCCTGGCGGAAGTCGAGTTGGAGTGATGACGGTGCGGGCTGCGTGACGGTGGCCTACCTCGGCACGTCCTGTGCGGTCAAGGACAGCCGGACGGCCGGACCGTACTTCGTGGTGTCGATCGACTCCTGGCGGGCGTTCGTCGCCGGCGTGAAACGTGGGGAGATCGTCCCGGAGGTCGTGACCGGGCCGGATGGGGCGCCGTCGCCGCGCCCCATCCACTCAGACCGAGCGTGACTTGATCGCGTCGACGAAGCTCTGCCAGTCCTCACGCGAAACGCTCAGGTGCGGGCCGGACGGGTCCTTACTGTCGCGGACCGCGACCCGCATGCCGTGGGGCGCGACCTCGACACAGGTGCCGAGGTCCTGCTCGGTGCAGTGGGAACTCCTCCGCCAGGCAGGCGCTGGAAGCATTTTCACTCCTTATTTGACTACTGTCAGCGACAGCTTAACTACTCTACTTCCCGTTGCCGGCAGGCTTTAACGGGAATAAACAAGGGACGCCATATCGGACAAATCCCGAATTAACTCTTAAGATGGGCACATGCTGCCCATGAAGCCCAAAGCTACAGATTTCGACCTTTCCTCAATCACGTGGATTAATGGCGCTTCCGATCGTGATCTTAGTGATCCCGTGGAGGTCGCGTTCGTCGAAGACGTGATCCTCATGCGCAACGGCGGCCAGGCCGACGGCGCGATCCTGGTGTTCACGCAGCTCGAATGGGAGGCGTTCGTCGCGGGAGTGCTCGACGGCGAATTCGACTACGACTGAGCCCGATAGCCGGCGATCGCGGCGGCCAGCTCGCGCACAGGGGCGGAGTCGCGGCCGTCGAGACGTTCCACGACCTCCTGGAGACGCCCCAGCCCGTCGTCGTACTCCGCGCACACCCGGGCCAGGCTCAGCAGCGCCGAACGGGCCGAGTCGGACTGCCGGACCCGCCCGGAGATGTCGGGGCCGAGCAGGAGCAGCACGTCGTCGCGCCCGGCCGGCGTGCGCAAGGCGCCCACCCGCTCCATGACCTCCACCAGATCCAGCAGGGACAGCGGGCGGCGTTCCCGCGCGGCCGGTGGCAGGGCTTCCAACAGTGCCCGCGTGTAGGCCGCGGCGGCCGTCGCCGCGGGCCGATGCCAGTCGTCGTTCTTCGCCGCGTCGCCGTGGTCGCTGACGCCGCGCACGACCAGACACTCACGACCGCCCAGCCAGGCGCTCGACGCCGTTCCCGCGCCCTCCATCTCCATCGCCAGCACCCCGTGCTCCCGCGCCAGCTCGTCGCGGCGGGCCGCGCTGCGCAGGAGTTCGTCGCCGCTGCCGATGGCGCCGTGGAAGACCCGTACCTCGCCCCCCGGCGACTCGAAGCCGGGCAGCGGCGTCAGCCACCGCTCCCACGGCCGCTCCCCCTTCAGCTCCGCCACCCGCAGGTCGTTGACCGCGCGCAGCAGCAGCGGGGAGGGGACGAGGGTGTGACCGCGGAGCGTGCCGCCGTCGTCGGTGACCCGCCGGTGGCTGTAGTGGACCACGCCGCCGGTGCCGACCACGACGTCGCCGAGCCGTACGCCGTGCTGCGGGACGCCCAGCGCGATGCCGCACATGATCACGGCCCGGATCCGCGGGAAGCTGCGCACCAGGTGCGCGCAGGCGTCGGCGGCCACCACGTTGCTGGTCGCCGCGAGCGACGTGATCACCACGTCGCCGCAGGCCAGGCGGGCCATGAGGTAGTGGTTGCCGTCACCGTCCGCGCGCACCGGCTCCACCGGGCCGAGCGCGTGCTGGAGGGCCGCCGCCTCCACGGGCAGCGCGGTGATGACTCCGATCATGGCCACTCCTCGGGAGCGCAGGGGCCTCCACCCTAGACCGCCGGGGACGGGTGGATCACGATGGTGCCATGCAGGAACTGATCATCGGCATCGTGAGCTCGCTCCTGGCCGGCGGCATCACCGTCGCCGCCGGCTGGCTCGGCCTGGCCTGGCCCAGGCGGGTGCTGGTGCGCGGGCTGTCGAAGCTGACCGGGGTGGGCGTCGAGCGCTCCTACGCCAAGCAGTCGGCGGCCAATTCCGACCTCGCGGCCGACCTGCGCGGAGCCCGCTGGATCAAGGTGTTGACCGGGCGGGGCAACGAGCTCACCCGCGACAGCTTCCAGGTCGTCTGGCAGGGCGGCAACCCGGTCCTGGAGCACGTGCACGTCCTGCTGCCCGACCCGGACGACCCCGGAGGCTGGCTGGCCACGAGGGTGCGGGAGGTGCAGCGCGCCGACCCCGCCTTCGGCGAGGAACTGCTGGCCGACCAGTTGCGTGCCAACATCCGCTACCTGGACGCGGTCTCCGGCCGCGACGCCAAGGTCGAGGTCAGGCTCTTCGACGCCCCGCACACCTACCGCGTGATCCTCACCGACCGCCTGGCCTACTTCACGCCGTACCAGCCCGGGATCCACGCCCGGAACTCGCCGTGCCTGGTCTTCCGCAGCGGCAGCGCCATGTACGACCACCTGCTGCGCAGCTTCGACGTCATGTGGCAGCAGTCGGTCAGCGGCCGGCCGGACGAGCGCTCAGTCTGACGGCTCGTCGAGCAGCGGGACCAGTGTCCCCCAGTTGGCCCTGGTGGCCGCCGTCGCGCCCGCCACGTCGCCCGCCTCGCACAGCGCGATGATCCGGTCGTGCTGGGCGACCGACTCCCGGCCGCTCAGCGAGGAGAACCGCAGCCGCTCCAGCCGCCGCAGCACCGGCGTGTACCGCTCCAGGACGTCGCGGAGGGCGTCGTTGGCACTGGCGGTGACCAGCACGCCGTGGAAGTCGTCGTCGGCGGCGATCGCCGCGGGCACGTCGTCGCGGCGCAGCGCGTCGGCGAACCGCGCGTTCGCCCCGCGCATCGCGTCCAGCTCGGCGGAGGACAGGGCGGGCAGGGCCTCCCGGACGGCGAGCTCGTGCATGGCGGCCGTGACCGACTGCGCGTTGCGGGCGGCGCGCACGTCGACGGGGCTGACGATCGTGTAGCGGCCGGGCTTGGTCCTGACCAGGCCCGCCTGCTCCAGCCGCGCCAGCGCCTCGCGCACCGGGGTCCGGCTGACGCCGAGCCACTCGACCAGGTCGGCGTCGTTGAGGCGCTCGCCGGGGGCGAGGGTGCCGTCGACGATGGCGTCCCGGATCGCCCGGTAGGCCTCGTCCCTGAGCAGCGACCTGGAGACGAGTCCGCGACTCGGAGGAACCGGCATGCAACATATTGCATCGGCCGCCCCGACGACTGTCAAACAAGGTGCCCCCGGCCGCTCTCTGGCAGGGTGGCGACATGGGCACGGCGGGTGGCGAGCATCGAGGCACTCCGGAGCGGGACACGACGGAGCGGGACACGACGGAGCTGGGCACCACGGAGCGGGTGCTCACCCTGCTCGGACTGTTGCAACAGCGCCAGGTCTGGACCGGTCCCGAACTGGCTGACCGGCTCGGCGTCACCACGCGTACGGTGCGGCGCGACGTGGAGCGGCTGCGCGCCCTGGGATATCCGATATCTGCCGGCCAGGGCATCGGCGGCGGCTACCGGCTCGGCCCCGGCCAGGACCTGCCGCCCCTCCTGCTCGACGACGAGGAGGCCACCGCCACCGTCGCCGCCCTCCTCACCGGCGCGGGAAGCGCAGGCGGCGCGAGAACGGGTGGCGCCGGCGCGGGCGGCACGGACGGCGGCGGCCCGAGGGCGGCGGGTGGGGACGCGGCGCTCCGGGCGTTGGCCAAGCTCGACCGGGTGCTGCCGACCCGGCTGCGGCACCAGGTGCGGGCGCTGTCCGGCTCTGTGGAGTCCTTCGCCGGCGGCCGCGCCCCGGTCGACCCGGACGTGCTCATGACCCTGGCCAGAGCCTGCCGCGACGAGGTCGAGGCGGGCTTCGGCTACCCGTCAGGGGACGAGGTGCGGCGGCGGCGGGTCGAGCCTTACCGCCTGGTCGCCTCCGACCGGCACTGGTACCTCCTCGCCTACGACCTCGACCGCGACGACTGGCGCACCTTCCGCCTCGACCGGATGACCGAGGTGTCGGCCCGGACCTGGCGCTTTCGCCCCCGCCCTGCGCCTGACGCGGCGGCGTACGTGCAGGAAGGCGTGGCCAGCAAGGTCTACCCGCACCGGGCGCGCTTCCTCGTCCACGCCCCGGCGGACACGGTGCGCGCACGGCTGCCCGGGGCGGCGGCGGTCGTCCGGCCGCGCGGGAGCGAGCGTTGCGAGCTGACCAGCGGCGCCGCCAGCCTCGACTTCGTGCTCATGCACGTGCTCCTGCTCGGCTACGACTTCGAGATCCTCGACCCCCCGGAACTCGGGGCCCGCTGCCGTGTCCTGGCAGAAAGGCTGCTGTCGGCCGCCACGACGATCGCCCCCCAGGCCAGGACGCCCACGTGAAAACATGACACAAGGTGTCGGGTTATGGGTCCAACCTGGGCCGGCAGCCCTACGACAGACAAGGACCAGGATGCGTGAAACACCAGCGGAGCTGGAGGCACTCCAGGCGCTCCTCGACGCCTCGCTCTCCCGCTCCACCTCCCACCTCCGCTCGATCATCAACACCGACCACACGCTGACCGCGGCCCAGCTCACCCAGGTCCTCACCGGCATGTGCACCCTCGCCCTGTCCACCGTGACGGCGAAGGGCGAGCCCCGCATCAGCGGCGTGGACGGGCACTTCCTGCACGGCATGTGGCACTTCGGCACCGCGCGCGAGGCCGCCAAGGCCCGCCACCTCGCCGCCCGGCCCGCCGCCAGCGCCGCCCACCTGCGCGGCGAGGACCTCGGCGTCTTCACGCACGGCACGGTGGAAATCCTCAATCCCCGCAGCGGCCCGCCGTCCCCGGACTGGCCGGACCTGCTCGCGTACCTTCAGGACTTCTACGGCGGCGACTCCTTCGACTGGGACGAGGAGGTGGTCTACTACCGGCTGCGTCCGCACTGGATGACCGTCTACACCCCCGACCCGGCCAAACTGATCGCCGGTTAGGCCGGGCACGGCCGTCAGTCCAGGCAGAACTCGTTGCCCTCGGGATCGGCCATCACGATGGTCCCGGCGTCCAGCGGAGGCCCGGGCTCGATGCGGTACAGCCGCTCCGCCCCCAGCGCGACGAGCCGCGCGCACTCATCCTCCAGCGCCGCCATCCGCTCCTCCCCCTGCAGCCCGGGAGCTGCGCGGACGTCGAGGTGCACGCGGTTCTTGGCGGTCTTGCCCTCCGGCACCCGCTGGAAGAACAGCCGCGGGCCGTGCCCTTCCGGGTCCTCGATGGCCGACCTGCTGTTGCGCTGGTCTTCCGGCACGCCGATCCGCGCCAGGAAGTCGTCCCACGCGGCCAGCGGGTCGGCGCCCTCGGGCACGTCCACCCCGGGCGGGCCCGGGTGGACGTAGCCCAGGACGTCGCGCCAGAAGGACGACAGCGCCCGCGGGTCGTGGGCGTCGAAGGTGACCTGGACATGACGGCTCATGGTTCGCTCCGTTCACAGCTTTCTCATTGCGGTGAAGGCCGGACGGGCCGGCCCCGGCCGGAGTCGTCTCCGGCCAGGTGACTCACCCTGCCCCATCCAGCGGACAGCATCGGTCCGCTAGCCGGACCGGACGGGTCACGGGCCGTCGCCGCGCCGACGCGGCTCGACGAGGCCCGCCTCGTAGGCGGCGATGACCAGTTGCGCGCGGTCGCGGGCCTGCAGCTTGGCCAGTAGGCGGCTGATGTGCGTCTTGACGGTCCCGGGGCTCAGCTGGAGCTGATCGCTGAGTTCGGTGTTGGACAGCCCGTGGGCGACGAGGGTGAGCACCTCGAGTTCTCGATCGGTCAGGGTGTCGAGCCCGTGGAAGATCCGGGGCGCGGGACGGCGGACGAACTCGGCGATCAGGCGCGTGGTGACGCTCGGCGCGAGCAGCGTCTCGCCCGAGGCGACCACCCGGATCGCGTGCAACAGGTCGTCGGGGGGCGCGTCCTTGAGCAGGAACCCGCTGGCGCCCGCCCGCAGAGCCGAGTAGACGTACTCGTCCAGGTCGAAGGTGGTCAGGATGAGAACGCGGGTCTCTCCGACGATCTGCCTGGTGGCGGTGATGCCGTCCGTCTCCGGCATCCTCACGTCCATGAGCACCACGTCGGGCGACTCCTTCCGCGTGAGGACCACCGCCTCCCGCCCGTCGGCGGCCTCGCCGACCACGGTGAGGTCGTCCTGCGACTCGATCAGCAGGCGGAAGCTTCCTCGCAGCAGAGCTTGGTCGTCGGCGACGAGCACGCGAATCACCGCTCACTCCCCCAGTCTCGGCATGATCCGAACACGGCTCCGGATGACCGGTTCCGCCCTCACGCCACTCCCTACCATGGACACCGGCCCGCGGTCCTGGCCCATGGGTGAGGGACCTGTCCGCGCCAAGAGCTCTCGCCATGGCAGGAGATCACCGCACCCGGCGCCGATGACGTCATACGCCGGACTCGGCCGAGGTCCCACCCGACGGCGGGCCGACCTGCAGTGCCCCCCAAGAGGGCGTGCGCTCGCCCTTCGGGCGACCGGTGTGGGCGCGGTCATGGGACCTCCCACGAGGCGGACACGCCGAACCCGCCCCCCGGCAGCGGCCCCGCCTCGAAGACACCCCCGTACATCGTCACCCGCTCCCGCATCCCCGCGATCCCGTGTCCGGCCCTGTCGACCAGAGGGACCCGCCGACCTGGCCCGTCGTCGACCACGGAGATCCGTAAGAGCCCGTCGACGACCGAAACGCTGACGCGGCAGCGGGTGGGAGCCGCGTGTCTGACGGCGTTGGTGATCGCCTCCTGGACGATGCGGTAGACGGACAGCCCCATGTGCTCGGGTACGGTCCCGTTCACCGAGAGGTCGACCTGCACGCCGGCCTCCGCTGCCCGGTCCGCCATGGACGGCAGGTCGGCGAGACCGGGGAGCGGCGCGCTCTCCGGCGTGCTGCCGGGCGACCGCAGCGCGCCGAGGAACTGGCGGATCTCGACCAGTGAGTCGCGCCCGATCTCCTCGATGGCCTGGAGAGCCCGGCGGCCTTCCTCCGGATGCTTGTCGAAGACCTTGGCCGCCACGCCCGCCCTGACGGTGATCATGCTCATCGAGTGGGCGAGGACATCGTGCAGCTCGCGCACGATCCGCAGCCGCTCGTCGATCATCGCCTTCTCGGCCTGTCTCTCCGCCTCGCGCGCGGTGAACTCACGGCGGGTGCGCGCCGCCGCGCCGAGGCTCCAGGTCGCACCCACGACCAGCCAGGCCATGCCGATGACGAAGACGGGATCCGGCCAGCCGTTGGCCTGCCGGGGGACGCCGCTCAGCAGGACCAGCAGAACGGCCCCGGTGACGATCAGCCCCGGCACCAGAGCGATCGCCGATCGCCGCACCGGCCGGGTGGTCGAGACCGTGTAGAGGGTCAGGGCGATCGCCGCGATCATCATGACGCGGTCCGCCCCCAGCAAGGGCACGAGAAGGCTCGACAGGAGCGCGCCGCAGTAGGCCGGCACCGGCCAGATCCTCCGCACTGCCACGGGCAGCCAGGTCAGCGCCGACGCGGCGCCCGCGGTCAAACTCGGCGCGGTGGTCGCGGCCCCCAGAGCCGGCAGCGCGGCGAGAGCGACGTCGGCGAGGACGAGCAGTCGCGCGGGCAGCGGCCGGGCGAGCGGATTCATGCCTCGACGTTATCGAGGAGCGGCCCCATCCGAATCGGAGCAGGGGCCGTCAGACCAGGGTCTTACTCGGCCCGCGGACTGCCGCGTCCTCAGCCCTTGGTCCGACCGCCGAAATCAGACTCGGCTCCGATGTGCGAACCCGCCCACGCGCCCGATCCTTGGCCCATGAATCGACGCACGCTCATCGCCCTGTGCCTCGCCGCCTGCCTCACCGCGTCGTTCGCGAGCGTCCCGCTGGCTTCGGCTCAGGCTCATGGCCTCACCTGGAAGGAGTGCGGCGACGGCCTGCGATGCACCGACCTGGTCGTTCCCGTCGACTGGGCCGATCCGGGCGGGCCGAGGACCTCTGTCCACGTGGCCATGCTGCCCGCGACGGGCAGGAGCCTGGGGCCGCTGATCGTCAACTTCGGAGGGCCGGGCACCAGCACGGTGATGCTCCGGCCGACAGCCGGTCCCGACGCTCCGCCCGAGCTGCCGGCCCTGCTCAAGGAGCTGCGGAGCCGCTTCGACGTCATCGCCCTCGATCCGCGCGGGATGTCCGAGCAGAGGACCGGCAAGGCGATGAGCTGCGCGGAGCCCGCGGCTTCCATCTTCGGTCTCGTCACCGCCCGCACGAAGGCCGACTGGGACGCCCACGCCGCCCAGAACGCAGCCCATCAGGCAAGCTGCCACAAGGCGGCCAAGTCCGCGTGGCACGGGCTGACGGCGTGGAACGTCGCCCACGACCTCGACGCGCTCAGGACCCGGCTCGGCCAGGAGAAGCTTCGCTATGCGGGCAACTCGTACGGCACCGTCTACGCACAGGCGTATCTGGAGTTGTTCCCGCAGCGGGTGGGCCGGATCTACTTCGACGGGACCGCCGATCACACGCAACCGGACCTGGAGGCGTGGCTGCGCTCCTACGCGCTGACCCAGGAGCGGCATCTCACCCGCTTCCGCGACTGGTGCGCCGGCCAGAGGACCTGCGCCCTGCACGGCAGGGATGCGGGCAGGGCGTGGGACGAGCTGGTCGCCAGGGCTCGCCGGGCGCCGCTACAGGCCACGGCCGGGCGGACGGTGCACGAGGGTCAGGTGTACGCGGGGGCCATCAAAGGCATGAATCCCCCGAGATGGCCGAAGCTCGCGACGGCCATCCGCAAGGCCCTCGACGGCGATGCCACGGACTTCCTGACGGAGCTGGGCCCGGATCAGGGCAGTTCGTCCGTCGGCGGAGCCTCCCTGTGCAACGACTTCATGCCGCAGTTGCCGACGTACGAGGAGTTCCAGGCCATTGAGTCCAGCCTCCGCGAGATCGCGCCGAGGTTCGGCTGGATCGAGGGCCGCTTCGAACTCGGCCGCTGCTGGGGACGCAGCGGAGGCGCGTCCTGGGCACCGCACCCGTTGCGCGTCAGGGACGTCCCTCCGGTCCTCTTCGCGATCGGGGAGCTCGACAACAACACCAATGTCCTGGGGCAGCACCGCGTGGCCGCGCAGGTTCCCTCCGCGCGGGTCCTGCCGCACGGCGACGGCCACGCGTCGTGGGCGGCCAACTCCTGCCTGCGGCGGCATGTCCTGGCCTACCTGACGACGGGCGCGCTGCCCGCGCCGGGCACGCGCTGTCCCGCCGAGCGGATCCAAGAGGTGGGGAGATGATCGAAGTTCTGGATCTGACGAAGGTGTACGGTTCCACGCGGGCGGTCTCCGGGCTGTCCTTCCATGCCGAGCCCGGGCAGGTCACCGGCTTTCTCGGGCCCAACGGCGCCGGCAAGTCCACCACTATGCGCGTGATCCTCGGCCTCCACGCGCCCACCTCGGGCCGGGCGCTGATCAACGGCGTCGCCAAGCGTGACCTCCGACACCCGATGCGCGAGGTCGGCGCCATGCTCGACGCCACCGAGGTGCAGGGCGGACGCAGCGCGTTCGACCACCTCCAAGCCCTCGCGCACGCCGGCGGGCTGTCCAGCCGCCGGGTCGTGCACGTGCTGGAGGAGGTGGGCCTGACCGGGGCGGCGCGTAAGCGGATCGCCGGGTTCTCCCAGGGGATGCGCCAGCGGCTCGGCATCGCGGCGGCGCTGCTCGGTGATCCGGGGGTGCTCATTCTCGACGAGCCCGTCAACGGCCTCGACCCTGACGGCATCCGCCGGCTCAGGGCGCTGCTGAGATCGCTGGCGGCGGAAGGGCGGACCGTCCTGCTGTCGAGCCATCTGATGACCGAGATATCCCTCACCGCCGACAAGCTCGTCATCATCAGCCACGGCCGACTGATCGAAGACACCACGGTGGCGCAGCTCCAGGCCCGCTTCGTCGGCGACGTTCTGGTGAGATCCCCGCACGCGACCCGCCTGGCCGGGGTGCTGGAGGCGGCCGGAGCGACCGTCCGCCGAGACACCGCCGCCGAGACGATCCCGCGCTCGGCCGCTCCCTCCGCAGGCGAAGAGGAGCTGCTGGTGACGGGCCTATCCGCAGCCGCCATAGGCGACGCCGCATTGGCGAGCGGCTGCGCCGTCCACGAGCTGACGCCACGGCGCGCGTCGCTGGAAGAGTCCTTCCTGGAGCTGACTCGATGATCAACCTCCTGGCCTCCGAATGGCTCAAGCTTCGCTCACTGCGCGCCACCGCCTACGTCCTGGCCTCCACACTGTCCGCCCTGGCTCTCACAGGCCTCGCCGCCTTCTCGGTCTCGCGCTACTTTGACACCCACGGTGCCGGAGGTGAGCCCGTCGGCACCGGGCTCGGCTTCAGCGCCGACCTCACTGCCGTGCTCTTCGGCTTGCTGGGCGTGCTCGCCATCTCCGGCGAATACGGCACCGGCATGATCAGGCTGACGCTGATCACGGTCGGGCGTCCGTGGATCCTGCTCCTGGCCAAGGCGGTGGTCGTGGCCACCGTGGCCGCCGTCGTAGGCCAGGCGCTGGCGTTCGCCGCCTACCTCACCGCGCAGGCGGCGGTGGGCGGGCGCCCGATCGGCGCCTCGCTCTCGGAGCCGGCGGCCCTGTCCGAGGTGCTGGCGACTGGAGTCGGCTCCGCCGCCGCGGTGCTGGGGCTGGGCCTGGCGACGCTGCTGCGCTCGACTCCCGGAGCGATCGTCGCGCTGGCAGGGCTCCTGCTCGCCCCGACCATGGTGGAGCGCTTCCTGCCCGCCCCGTGGAACGACTGGACCGGCTCCCTGACGGTCCCGTCGCTGACGAGGCAACTGGGCGGGGTTCCCGACTCGGGTGCCTTCGGCCCGCTCGCGGCCACCATGATCCTCGCCGGCTACGTCCTCCTGACCCTCCTCGCGGCCTCTTGCGCAATCACCCGCCGCGACGCCTGATGGCGGCGACCCCCGAGAGCGGTGCTGACCCGCCGCGACGCCTCATGGCGGCGTTGACCCGCCGGACAGCCCTTGATCCTGCGGTTCGGACGGCCACCGGCGAGCCGCGCGGTACGGGTCCAGGCGGAGAGCCGGCCGGACCGCGCGGACGCCGCACGTCTGCTGGGCGACCCATCGGTTCACCGGCGTCGGCCGACGGTCAGGGTGGCTGACCAGTGGCGGGTGAGGCGTCCGTCCGGGCGGGCGGAGAGCAGGCGGCGTATCTCCCGGTAGAGGTGCTCGCGCTTGGCCGGCTCCATGGCGATGTGGCCGGAGAACGTGTCGAGCAGGGCGAGATACTCGTCCGCCGTGTAGCGCGACGCCCACACGTACAGCTTCGTCCCGGCCACCGTGAAGTGCCCGGAGGACTCGAACTCGGCGACCAGCGGGTTGGGCCGGTCCTCGGGCGTGGGCCCCGGCCACGGGCCGTCGTGGCCCTCGCCGATCTCCTCGTAGACCCGCTGGATCTCGGTGAAGAACGGGTCGAAGTCCGCCGGCATCGCGTGCTCCGCGTTCCACACGGCCAGGTGGCCGCCCGGGTCGAGGAGGGCGGCGGCCTTGGCGTAGCGGATCCGCGGGTCCACCCACTTCCAGGCCGTGGCCGCGTACACCAGGGCGAAGCGGAGGCCGGCCGGTGGCTCCCAGTCCTCGAACGACGACGTGACCACGGACACGTCCGCGTACGCGGCGAGGCGGAGCCGGGCCTGCGCCGCGAGGGCCTCGCCGAGTTCGACAGCGGTGATCCGGAATCCCGTCCGGGCCAGTGGCAGCGTCGCCTTCCCCGGGCCGCACCCGACTTCGAGCAGGTGGGCGGGCGGCCTGACTCGCGTGATCTCCAGCAGGTCGGTGTAGAGCTCGGCGGGGTAGTCGGGGCGCGCGTCCTGGTAGGAGGCGGCCGCCCGGTCGAAGGTGGCACGCAGCCGGTGCAGATCGCGGGACATGCGCCCATCCTGACAGCGACGCCGGGGCCGCCGCCGTGAACGGGCCTCGTCCGCTGATGAAAAATCTTGAGGGAGCCTGTAGTGGAGAGGCTCTCCCGTTCGTCATCAACCCGACGACCGAGGAAACTCACGACAGGAGTGACGCCATGCGCTACCTCATGCTGGTGTGCACCGACCCCGACTACACCCCCGGCCAGGAGGACGGCGCGCCCGACGTGGAAGAGTGGGTCAAGGAGATGGACGGCAGAGGGGTCCGGCTGATGGGCAACCGCACCCGCCCGGCGAGCGACGCGACCACCGTCCGGGTCCGCAACCGCGAGGTGCTGCTGACCGACGGCCCGTACGCGGAGACCAAGGACCAGATCGCCGGCTTCGACATCCTCGAATGCGCCGATCTGGACGAGGCCATCGAGGTCGCGTCCAAGCACCCGATGGCGTGGGAAGGGATGATCGAGCTGCGTCCGTTCTGGCCGGACGGCGAGGACTAGCGATCGACGAGGTGAAGGACCGGATCGCCGGGATCTACGCCGAGGGGTGGAGCCGGATCGTGGCCGCCATGATCCGGTTCACCGGCGGCGACTGGGATCTGGCCGAGGAGTGCGCCCAGGACGCGTTCACCCAGGCGCTGCGGGCCTGGCCCGGGTCAGGGGTGCCCGACCAGCCGCTGGCGTGGCTGACTACCACGGCCCGGCACCGCGCGATCGACCGGATGCGTCGCGTGGCCAAGGAGGCGGCGAAGCTGCGGGAGGTGGCCGCGATGGACCAGGACCCGCCGCCCTACGTGCGCGACGCCGACATCCCCGACGAGCGCCTGGAGCTCATGTTCACCTGCTGCCATCCGTCGCTGAACCTCGACGCCCAGGTGGCGTTGACGCTGCGGAGCCTGGCCGGCATGAGCACCGCGGAGATCGCGCGGGCGTTCCTGGTGCGGGAACGCACGATGAGCCAGCGCATCTTCCGCGCCAAGCAGAAGGTCGCGCACGCGGCCATCCCCTTCCGGGTGCCGCCCGCGCACCTGCTGCCGGATCGCCTCCCCGCCGTCCTGCACGTGCTCTATTTGCTGTTCAACGAGGGGTACGGGGACCCGCGCAAGGCGCGGCTGTGCCGGGAGGCGATCCGCCTGGCGCGGCTGGTGACGGAGCTGATGCCGGACGAGCCGGAAGCCCAGGGTCTGCTGGCGCTGATGCTGCTGCACGACGCGCGGC
>NZ_JAPNNL010000094.1 GCF_027620315.1 Nonomuraea corallina
GCCCGGCACCTGGGCGCCCTCACCGGCTCGCTGCGGCTCGGGCGGCAGCCCGCACCGGTAGCCGACGGCGGAGCGGACGCCGGCCGACACCGACAGCCAGCCGTCGAACGGGCAGGCGAGCGTGCCCACGGTCTTCACCGACACCGACCCCAGGTCGCTCTCCCCGGCCAGCCGCCACAGGTGAGGGGTCGTCCGCGGGTCGACGTCCTCCCAGAGCAGGCCCGGCACGCCGATGAGGGCCACCGGGGACTCCTCCTCAGCGGCGTGCGCGGGCGGCGCCGCCCACCACAGCGCCGACGCGACCAGCAGGAAATAGGCCCACCTCACCGTTGCCCCCTCTGCGGAGAACGAGTCCGCGACGGCGACGCCGCCGGCACTCGAGCCGGAGATCAGCAGGCAACGTAGCACGCCTCCCCTCGGTTAGGCTCTCTCGGCGCCGGAACGGGGCCGGGGTCCTTCACGGCCGCCACCCCCGCGCGGTGAGAGTGCGACGGTCCTGGTCACCAGGTGGCGGCGATGACCACGCCCACCACGACGACGGCCACCATGGCCTGGCGGAACGCTCGAGTGCGCAGGGCTCGGGCGATCCCTATCGTCAGTCGCCGGAGCCCAGGCCGAGGCGCTTCCTCCAGGCGGGCGACCCGCTGGAGGACGGGCTGGAGCCGCCCACGGAGAACGGCGGGCTTATTCCCTGGCGTCAGGGCAGTTGTCGGCGCAGACTGGAAAGACGGCGATACCCACAACGTGGAGCACCCGTGGACCATCACCTTGATCACATGCCGGTTCTGTCCCGCGGCAGGCATCGCAACCCGAAACGTGGTGCTTGCTTCATGGAGTTCGCGTCCTATCTGGCCGGAGAGCGGTGGAGCGACCACCCGGCCTGCACCCACCCGCTGCTGGCGGCGCTCGCCCGTCTCGTCAACGACAACACCGACGACGAGAGCCGCAGCCGCCTCGTCCACCTGGTCCCGTCCATCATCGGCCTGACCAGCACGGACCTCCGGGTCGACGCCCACATCGCGCTCCGCTGCGCGACCACCGCGCTGCCCGTGGCCGCCGCCGAGCGCCAGCTCGCCCTCGCCGTCTCCGTGCTCGCGGCCGAGGAGATGCTCGCCAGGCTGGACGGCGTCCCGTCCGGGCGGCTCAGCCCGCGCAGCCAGGAGGCGATGGACCAGGTCCCGCAGGCGGCCGCGCAGGCCCGCAAGTTCAGCCGGACCGCCAAGATCACCGAGAAGGGCTTCCGCAGGTACGCCGCCCCCAACGCGGTGCAGCTGGCCGTCGTCGGGATCGTGCAGGCCTGCGTCAAGGACCCGGACACGATGCTGCGCGGCCTGCTGGAGGCGACGATCGACGACTGCACCCGCCTGATCCGCGGCGCCGACGCCGCCTCGGTGACGCCGTCGCCCGCCGCCGCGCCCACTGCCGCGCCCGCCTCCTGACCGTGTTCTTCGTCACTCCCGGGTCCGGGGTTAGGAGATCCTAAAAGACTCGTCCACCTGTTCGTATAGCGCGTAGAAGTGCAGGTCAGGCAAGCCTCCCCTTCGTTGCGGATCTTTCCGACATATGCCTAATGTCTGGATGAAAGCAGCCTGAGGGAGGGGTTTATGACCATCGAGCTGGAGCGGCCGTACTCGCCCGAGATCCACCACAGTCACCGCGACGTCAACGGCGGCTGGCTGCGGCCCGCGGTGTTCGGGGCGATGGACGGACTCGTCTCCAACTTCGCGTTGATCGCCGGGGTGGTGGGGGCCACGGGCGCCGGGCGCGGCGCCGTGGTGGCCGGATTCGCCGGGCTGGTCGCGGGTGCGTGCTCGATGGCGGCCGGCGAGTACACGTCGGTCAAGTCGCAGACGGAGCTGATGCGCGCCGAGATCGCCGTGGAGCGGCGCGAACTGGCCCGCAACCCCGAGGGTGAACGCGCCGAACTGGCCGCGCTCTACCGCGCCCGAGGGCTGGAGCCCGAGTTGGCCGAACGGGTCGCGGCCGGGCTGTCCGCCGACCCCGAGCAGGCTCTGCGGGTGCACGTGCGCGAGGAGCTCGGGGTGGACCCGGACGACCTGCCGTCGCCGATGCTGGCGGCCCTGTCGTCGTTCTGCGCGTTCGCGGCGGGGGCGCTGGTGCCGCTGGTGCCGTTCCTGTTCGGCGCGGCGGGGCTGACGCTGGCGGTGGTGCTGAGCGTGCTCGGCCTGTTCGGGTTCGGGGCGATCGTGGCACGGCTGACGGCGCGGCCCTGGTGGCTCGGCGGCCTGCGCCAGCTCGCGCTGGGCGTCGGCGCCGCCGCGGTGACCTTCGGCATCGGCAACGTGCTCGGCGTCGCGGTGTCCTGACCCTGACCCCACTGACGCCCGGGCGTCCTGCCGTCAGGGGCGGGTGGCCGTGGCGAGGTTGACGCCCAGGGCGATGAGGGCGGTGCCCGTGAGGACGTCGAGGGCGCGCCGGACCGCGGGCCGGGCGAAGAACGCGCGCAGGGCGCTCACCACGTTGGCGACCACCAGGAACCAGACGACGGTCCCGCCGAGGGCGATCAACGACAGGGAGAGCGCGTCCGCGCCATGGGCGAGGAACTGCGGGACCAGAGCCACGAAGAACAGGGCGGCCTTGGGGTTGAGCACGTTGGTGAGCAGACCCTCCCCGAAGGCCGCCAGGGCGCCCTGCCGAGGCGAGCCCGGCGGGGGCGGTTGCGGTGCGCCGCCTCCGCGCACGGCGGCCAGGATCGCGCGGACGCCGAGGTAGCCGAGGTAGGCGGCCCCCGCCACCTTCACCACGGTGAACGCCGTGGCGGAGGCGGCCAGGAGGGCTGCCACGCCGGTCGCCGCGGCCACGACCCAGGCGAACACGCCGACGGCGATGCCCAGGGCGGCCGCCATGCCGGCGCCACGGCCCGACACGGCGGAACGGCGTACGACGACGGCGAAGTCGGGGCCGGGCGACATCGCGCCGAGCAGCACGACGCCGCCGAAGGCGAGGGACACGGTCAGCGAGGACACGATCTGCGCTCCTGGGGGTCAGTGGCGGCGGCGCCTGCGGCGCTTCATGATGGCACGCAGCGTCAGCAGCAGCACCACGGCGACGATCTGACCGCCGGCCACGATGCGGTTGACGTCGACGGCAGGCTGCCAGCGGACATCGCCATCCTTGATCACGAACACTCCGGCGGGGGTCGCGCTCACGCCGTAGCCGAGGCCGCCGCCGCTGCCCGACTCGCCCCGCCGCTTGTCGCCCTGCTCCTTCGCGCCCGGCTCCTTCGCGACCGGCTCCTTCGCGACCGGCTCCTTCGCGACCGGCTCCTTCTCCCCCTGTCCTCCTCCGCCGCCGCCTCCGTAGGCGATCCTGGCGACGGGGATGACGACCACGTCGCCGTGCTGGACGGGGTCGCCGAACACGCGCTTGACCTGTGCGGAGTCTTTGGATTTCTCCGCTATCTCCACGATGTCCATGACCCCATGGTGACTCACGTGGCCCTCCCGCGCAGCTCGCGGTAGACGCGGACGAGGCGCTCGGTCGAAGGGTCGGGGAAGGCGTCCTGCGGCTGGTCGGAGGTGAGCGCGGGCGCCAGGTCGAGCGCCATCTTCTTGCCCAGCTCGACGCCCCACTGGTCGAAGGAGTCGATGCCCCAGATGGTGCCCTCGACGAACACGACGTGCTCGTACAGCGCGACGAGCTGGCCGAGGGTGGACGGCGTGAGCTTGGGGGCCAGGATCGTCGAGGTGGGGCGGTTGCCCGGCATGACCTTGTGCGGCACCACGCCGGCGGCGGCGCCCTCGGCGGCGATCTCCTCCGCCGTCTTGCCGAACGCCAGGGCCGAGGTCTGCGCGAACAGGTTGGCGGTGAGCAGGTCGTGCATGCCCTCACGGTCGTCGTGAGGCTCGGCGAAGCCGATGAAGTCGGCCGGCACCAGATGGGTGCCCTGGTGGAGGAGCTGGTAGAAGGCGTGCTGGCCGTTGGTGCCCGGCTCGCCCCAGAAGATGGCGCCGGTGTCGCAGGTGACGGGGGCGCCGTCGGCGCGCACCGACTTGCCGTTGGACTCCATGGTGAGCTGCTGCAGGTAGGCGGGGAAGCGGTGCAGGCGCTGGCTGTAGGGCAGCACGGCGCGGGTCTGGGCGCCGAAGAAGTCCGCGTACCACACCCCGAGCAGGCCCATCAGCACCGGCATGTTGGCCTCGAACGGCGCGGTGCGGAAGTGCTGGTCGATGGCGTGGAAGCCGGCCAGCATCTCGCGGAAGGCGGCCGGGCCCACCGCGATCATCAGGGACAGGCCGATGGCCCCGTCGAAGGAGTAGCGGCCGCCGACCCAGTCCCAGAAGCCGAACATGTTGTCGGTGTCGATGCCGAACTCGGCGACCTTGGCGGCGTTGGTGGAGACGGCCACGAAGTGCCGGGCGACGGCGTCGTCGCCGAGGGCGGAGACCAGCCACTGCCGGGCCACCTTGGCGTTGGTGAGGGTCTCCAGCGTGGTGAAGGTCTTGGAGCTGACCACGAAGAGCGTGGTCGCGGGGTCGAGGTCGCGGAGGTTGCCGGTGATGTCGGCCGGGTCGATGTTGGAGACGAACCTGGCCTGGACGCCGGCGTCGGCGTAGTCGCGCAGCGCCTCGTAGGCCATGGCGGGGCCGAGGTCGGAGCCGCCGATGCCGATGTTGACCACGGTGGCGATGGGCCGGCCGGTGGCGCCCCGCCATTCCTGGGCGCGCACCCGGTCGGCGAACGCGGACATCTTGTCGAGCACGGCGTGCACGTCACCGGTGACGTCCTGGCCGTCGACCTCCAGAGCGGCGTCGGCGGGGGCGCGCAGCGCGGTGTGGAGCACGGCGCGGTCCTCGCTCACGTTGATGTGGGCGCCGGTGAACATGGCCTCGATCCGCTCGCGCAGCCCGGCCCGCTCGGCCAGCCGGACCAGCAGCTCGACGGTCTCACCGGTGACGCGCTGCTTGGCGTAGTCGAGGTAGAGGTCGCCGGCGGTCAGCGTCATGCGCCCGGCCCGGCCCGGGTCGTCGGCGAACAGCTCGCGCAGGTGCCTGCCCGCCACCTCGCCGTGGTGCTTCTCCAGCGCCGCCCACTCCTGGCTCCTGGTGATGTCGCCGTTCACTCAGCCCCTCCTCGCCGCCGTCAAACGATCAACGTCTGGTCCTATCGTCCCGTACCCGCCTACCCGCGGTGACCGATTCCGCGCGTGGCGGAGCGGAGCTTCTGACCCCGGCGCGGGCTCAGTGGGACTCGCGGCCCACCGCGTCGCCGCTGGAGCCGGTGAGGAAGTCCAGGTCGGCGCCCCGGTCGGCCTGCAGCACGTGGTCCACGTACAGGCGTTCCCAGCCGCGTACGGGCCGCGCGTGGCCGGTCATGACCGGCTCCCTGGCGGCCAGCTCGGCCTCGGGCAGGTCCACGTCGAGCCGCCGGGCGGCGACGTCGAGCACGATCGGGTCGCCGGTGCGCACGCGGGCGAGCGGCCCGCCCGCCGCGGCCTCGGGCGCGACGTGCAGCACGACCGTGCCGTAGGCGGTGCCGCTCATCCGGGCGTCGCTGATGCGGACCATGTCGCGCACCCCCTTGGCCAGGAGCTTGGCGGGCAGCGGCAGGTTGCCCACCTCGGGCATGCCGGGGTAGCCGCGGGGCCCGCAGCCGCGCAGCACGAGCACCGAGGTCTCGTCGACGTCCAGGTCGGGCGAGTCGAGCCGGGCGTGGACGTCCTCGACGCTGTCGAACACGACGGCCCTGCCGCGGTGGCGCAGCAGCTCGGGCGAGGCGGCGGCGGGCTTGACGACGGCGCCGTCGGGGGCGAGGTTGCCGCGCAGCACGGCGATGCCGGCGTCGGGCAGCAGCGGGTCGGCGCGCCGCCTGATGACGGTGTCGTCCCAGATCTCGGCCCCGGCCAGGTGGTCGGTGAGCGGCCTGCCGGTGACGGTGACGGCGGACGGGTCGAGCAGGTCGGCGACCTCGTTCAGCACCGCGCGCAGGCCGCCCGCCCGGAACAGGTCCTCCATGAGGTGCCGGCCGGCGGGCTGCAGGTCGACGAGGAGCGGCACGCCGGAGCCGGTGCGGTCGAAGTCGTCGAGGGTCAGCTCGACGCCGAGCCGGCCGGCGATGGCGAGCAGGTGGACGACGGCGTTGGTGGAGCCGCCGATGGCGGCCAGGGTGACGATCGCGTTGAGGAAGGAGGCGCGGGTCATGACCCGGCTGGGGCGGCGCCCCTCGCGGACGAGCTCGACGGCCAGGCGGCCGGTGTCGTGCGAGCGTTCCAGCAGCCTGCTGTCGGGGGCGGGGGTGCCGGAGGTGCCGGGGATGGTCATGCCGAGCGCCTCGGCCATGCAGGCCATGGTGGAGGCGGTGCCCATCGTGTTGCAGTGGCCGCGGCTGCGGATCATGGAGGACTCGGACTCCAGGAACGCCTCGCGGGAGAGCGTGCCCGCGCGGACCTCCTCGCTGAGCCGCCACACGTCGGTGCCGCAGCCGAGCGCGACGCCGCGGAAGCGGCCGGTGAGCATGGGGCCGCCGGGCACCACGACGGCGGGCAGGTCGACGGAGGCGGCGGCCATCAGCAGCGACGGGATGGTCTTGTCGCAGCCGCCGAGCAGCACCACGCCGTCGATCGGGTTGGCCCGCAGCATCTCCTCGGTGGCCATGGCGGCGAGGTTGCGCCAGAGCATGGCGGTGGGCCGGACGTTCGTCTCGCCGATGGAGAGCGCGGGCAGGTTGAGCGGCACCCCGCCGGCGGCCCAGACGCCCTGTTTGACGCTGTCGGCGACCTCGTCGAGGTGGGAGTTGCAGGGGGTCAGGTCGGAGGCGGTGTTGGCGATCGCGATGTGCGGCCGCTCGCCCGTGAAGGCGTCCCGCGGCAGCCCGCGGCGCATCCAGGCCCGGTGAAGGTAGGAGTTCCTGTCGTCGCCCGCGTACCAGTGGGAGCTGCGCAAAGCCATAACCGGCACCCTAACCAGCGAATCACGGCCAACGGTAGAGATCTCACGTTCCGCCTGTCCTGTTCACACAAGCCACAACGCGGGCAGGCTGGAGGACATGGAGAGCATCGATGCCTACTGGCGCGCGGCCAACTACCTGTCCGTGGGCCAGATCTACCTGCTGGACAACCCGTTGCTGCGTGAACCGTTGCGACCGGAGCACATCAAGCCGAGGCTGCTCGGCCACTGGGGCACCACGCCGGGCCTGAACTTCTGCTTCGCGCACCTGAACCGCGTCATCCGCGAACGCGACCAGGACATGATCTACATCGTCGGCCCCGGGCACGGCGGCCCCGCGGCCGTCGCGCATTCCTGGCTGGAGGGCTCCTACACCGAGCGTTATCCTGACATCACGCAGGACGAGCCCGGGATGCGCGCCCTGTTCCGGCAGTTCTCCTTCCCCGGCGGCATCCCCAGCCATGTCGCGCCGGAGACGCCGGGCTCCATCCACGAGGGCGGCGAGCTGGGGTATGCGCTGTCGCACGCGTACGGGGCCGCGTTCGACAACCCGGACCTGGTGGTGGCCTGCGTCGTCGGCGACGGCGAGGCCGAGACGGGCCCGCTGGCGGCGAGCTGGCACTCCAACAAGTTCCTCGACCGTGAGCGCGACGGCGTGGTGCTGCCCATCCTGTCGCTGAACGGCTACAAGATCGCCAACCCGACGGTGCTGGCCCGCATCCCCGACGACGAGCTGTTCAAGCTCATCGAGGGGTACGGCTACCGCCCGCACCTCGTCGGCCCGAGCCACGAGGAGATGGCGAGCACCCTGGACGTGGCGTTCGAGCAGATCGCCGCGTACAAGGAGGGCTCCGAGCGGCGCCTGCCCATGATCATTTTGCGCACGCCCAAGGGCTGGACGGGCCCGAAGGAGGTGAACGGGCTGCCCGTGGAGGGCACCTGGCGCTCCCACCAGGTCCCGCTGACCGCGGTGCGCGACAACCCCGAGCAGCTGGCGATGCTGGACGCGTGGATGCGCTCCTACCGGCCGGAGGAGCTGTTCGACGCGACCGGCCGGCCGATGCTCGCCATCCGCGAGACGGTGCCGCGCGGCGAGCGGAGGATGAGCGCCAACCCGCACGCCAACGGCGGCGAGCTGCTGAGGCCGCTCCGGCTGCCCGACTTCCGCGACTACGCCGTGGAGGTGAAGCTGCCGGCCACGCAGTCGACGGAGCCGACCCGGGTGATGGGCAGCCTGCTGCGCGACGTGATCGAGCGCAACCCGCGCACGTTCCGGCTGATGGGGCCGGACGAGACCGCCTCCAACCGGCTCAGCGCCGTCTTCGAGGTCACCGACCGCACCTGGGCGGCCGAGCGGCTGCCCACCGACGAGCACCTGGCGCCCGCCGGGCGGGTCATGGAGGTGCTCAGCGAACACATGTGCCAGGGCTGGCTGGAGGGCTACCTGCTGACCGGGCGGCACGGCCTGTTCAACTGCTACGAGGCGTTCATCCACATCGTGGACGCGATGTTCAACCAGCACGCCAAGTGGCTGGAGGCGTGCCACAAGATCCCGTGGCGGCGGCCGGTGGCGTCGCTGACGTACCTGCTGTCGTCGCACGTGTGGCGGCAGGACCACAACGGTTTCAGCCACCAGGACCCGGGGTTCCTGGACGTGGTGGTCAACAAGAAGGCGTCGGTGGTGCGGGTGTACCTGCCGCCGGACGCGAACACGCTGCTGTCGGTCACGGACCACTGCCTGCGCTCGCGCGACTACGTGAACGTGATCGTGGCGGGCAAGCAGCCGGTGCTGGACCTGTTCACCATGCAGGAGGCCATCGCGCACTGCACGCGCGGCCTGGGCATCCTGCCGTGGGCGTCCACGGACGCCCACACCGAGCCTGACGTGGTGCTGGCCTGCGCGGGCGACGTGCCGACGCTGGAGACGCTGGCGGCCGTCTCCATCCTGCGCGAGGAGCTTCCCGAGCTGAAGGTCCGGGTGGTCAACGTGGTCGACCTGATGCGGCTGCAGCCGTCGTCGGAGCATCCGCACGGCCTGCCGGACTCCGAGTTCGACACGCTGTTCACCACCGACCGGCCGATCATCTTCAACTTCCACGGCTACCCGATGCTGATCCACCAGCTCACCTACCGGCGTACCGGGCACGCCAACCTGCACGTGCGCGGCTACAAGGAGGAGGGCACCACGACCACGCCGTTCGACATGTGCATGCTCAACGACATCGACCGCTACCACCTGGTGATGGACGTGATCGACCGGGTGCCCGGCCTCGGCTCGAAGGCGGCCCACCTGCGCCAGCGCATGTCCGACGCCCGTCTGCAGGCGCGCGCCTACACCCGGATGTACGGCGAGGACGCCCCCGAGATCAGGTCGTGGACATGGCCGCACGCATCCTCGTCCTGAACACCGGCTCCTCCTCGATCAAGTACGAGCTGATCGACGCCGAGTCGGGCACCCGGCCGGCGCGCGGCGTGATCGAGCGGATCCACGAGGGCGAGGGCCTGCTGACCCACCACGCCGGCGACGCTCCCCCGTACGAGCGCAAGGGCGTCTACGCGGACCACGCGCAGGGCCTGGAGGCGGTGCTGGAGGCGTTCCGGGTGGCGGGGCCTGAGCTCGACCCGGTGGCGGTCGGCCACCGGGTGGTGCACGGCGGCGCGCGGTTCGGCACGGCGGTGCTGGTGGACGAGGAGGTGATCGCCGCCATCGAGGCGCTGGCGCCGCTGGCCCCGCTGCACAACCGGGTGAACGTGGCCGGCATCCGGGTGGCGCAGGCGGCCTTCCCCGGGGTGCCGCAGGTGGCGGTGTTCGACACGGCCTTCCACCGGTCGCTGCCGCCCGAGGCGTACACGTACGCGGTGCCGCGCGAGTGGCGCGAGGAGCTGGGGGTGCGCCGGTTCGGCTTCCACGGCACCTCGTGCGCGTACGTGTCGCGCCGGGCCGCCGCCTTCCTGGACCGGGACCTCGCCGGGCTGAACCTGATCGTGCTGCACCTGGGCAACGGCGCCAGCGCCACCGCGATCGAGGCCGGGCGCAGCGTCGACACCTCCATGGGGCTGACCCCGCTGGAGGGCCTGGTGATGGGCACCCGCTCGGGTGACGTCGACCCGGCGCTCTGCGCGTACCTGGGCAGGATGGCCGGCTTCGACACGCAGGACGTGGAGGAGGCGCTGGGCCGCCACGGCGGCCTGCTCGCGCTCGCCGGCACCGGCGACATGCGCGAGGTGCGGCAGCGCGCCCGGGACGGCGACGCCGAGGCGCGGCTGGCGCTGGAGGTCTACTGCCGGCGCATCCTCAAGTACGTGGGCGCCTACTACGCGGTGCTGGGCAGGGTGGACGCGATCGTGTTCACCGGCGGCGTCGGCGAGCACGACGCCGCCACCCGGGCCGGGTCGCTGGCCGGGCTGGAGCGGCTCGGCGTCACGGTGGACCCGGGACGCAACGAGGCTCCGGACGGCGGGGAGCGGGTGATCTCGCCGCCGGGGGCGGAGGTCGCGGTGCTCGTCATCCCCACCGACGAGGAGTGGGAGATCGCCCGCGAGGCGCTGGAGGTGATCTGACGGTCAGCGGGGGCGGGCGGCCGTCCGGCGTACGGCGGCCACGATGTCGCTGTTGGGCAGCCCCTTGAGGAGGTACTCGCACACGCCGACGCGGCGCATCTCGTCGACCGAGTGGGAGTCGCCGTAGGCGGAGAAGGCCATCACCCGGGTGGCGGGCGACAGCCGGCGGATCTCCCCCGCCGCCCACGCCCCGCCGCCCGGCATCCGCACGTCGAGGATGGCGACCGCGGGCTCGTGGCCGACCGCCAGCCGCACCGCCTCGCGGGCGTCGGCCGCGACCGCGACCACCTCCAGGTCGGGCTCGGCCGCCAGCACCTCCTTGAGCGCCTCGCGGATCAGCGGCTGGTCGTCGCCGATGAGGACCGTCAGCCGGTCCGGGACGCCGCTCATCGCAGCCCCGGTCGGACGGCCGGCACCCAGAACTCCACCGTGGAGCCCTCCCCCGGCCGGCTGTGGAGCTGCCACCAGCCGCCGGAGATCTCGGCCCGCTCGCGCATCTCGATCAGGCCGAAGTGCTCGCGCCGGGCGGAGGCGTCGCCCGGATCGGCGAAGCCGACGCCGTCGTCGGCGACCTTGACGTGCACGCCGTGGTCGGCCGAGGCGAGCCGGACCCGTACGGAGGAGGCGCGGGCATGCTTGCGGACGTTCGTGAGAGCCTCCTGACAGATGCGGAACACCGTGATCGCGGCCTCGGGCGGCGGCTCCTCGTCCAGGTCGGGCACGAGGTCGTAGGCCAGTCCGGCGCCGGAGGCGACCTGTTCGAGGTATCCGGACAGGGTCTCAACCAGGCCCCCGCTGTCGAGGCCGGGCGGATGCAGGTAGAAGGCGAGGTTGCGCAGCCGGCCGACGGCGGCGTTGACGGTGTCGTTGAGCCTCGTGACGGCGTCGGCGTGCTCGGCGGGCAGCGTGGAGGCGAGCAGTTGCAGGCGCATGCCCACCGCCACCATCGACTGGATGGTGTCGTCGTGCACGTCCCAGGCGATGCGCCGCCGTTCGGCCTCCTGGGCCCGCACCAGGTGGGCCAGGAGCCGGCCGCGCTCGTCCAGCGCCCGCTCGACGTTGCGCCGCTCGCTCAGGTCGCGGGTCACCTTGCCGAACCCGCGCAGCCGCCCGTCGCCGTCGCGCAGCGCGGTGATCACGACGTTCGCCCAGAACCGGGTGCCGTCCTCGCGCACCCGCCAGCCCTCGTCCTCGAACCTGCCTTCGGCGACGGCGATCTCCAGCCCGCGGCCGGGCTTGCCGGAGACGACGTCGTCCGCCGGGTAGAAGACCGAGAAGTGCCGCCCGATGATCTGACCGGCGGTGTAGCCCTTGATGCGCTGGGCGCCGGAGTTCCAGCTCAGGACGTGGCCGCCGGAGTCCAACATGAAGATCGCGTAATCTACGAGGCTCTGCAGGAGGAGTTCGAGGTCGACGTTCTCGTGCTCGCGCATAGTGCAGCTTCGCACGGTGACGGCCCCTGCCGGGAACGCCATCCGCTCAGGGGGCGGCGACGAGGGAGAGCGGCGCCCCCAGCTCACACCACACGACCTTCCCGTCCTCGTGGCGGTCGATACCCCAGGACGCGCACAGCGCCTCGATGACGTGCAGGCCCCAGCCGTCGGCCGGGCCGGGGTCCCGGGGCTCGGGGGCCTGCTCGCTGCGGTCGCCGACCTCGATGCGGACGTGGCGGGGACCGCCGGTCATGCGCAGCGTCGGCCCTCCCGCGCCGTGCACGAGCGCGTTGGTGACCAGCTCGGACACGACCAGCAGGACGTCCTCCGCACGGCCCCGGTAACCCCACGCGACCAGGGCGTCACGGGCGGCCTCCCGCGCCACGGAGATGCTGCCCATCTCCTCGGCGAGGTGGCGCTCCACCGTGCCCGAGCCCACTCCTGTGGCCATGGTTCTACTTTCGGCCGGCCGAAGCTTGACCGCGAGACGCAACCGTGCCGGACCTCTTGGTGCGGTTGCGGGATACCTGACTGGTGCAGACGCATCAGTCGAGCAGCCCCCGACGCCGGGCGATGGCCACGGCCTCCAGCTTCGACCGGGCCCCGAGCTTCTCCAGCACCCGCTGGATGTGGTTGCGGGCGGTGTTGCGGGCGACGCCGAGCCGCTCGCTCACCTGGTCGGTGCTCACCCCCTCGGCGAGCAGGTGGAGGGTCTCCCGCTCCCGGCCGGTCAGCCCGTCCGCGCCGGTCCGCCCCCGGCCGGCGAGCTGGTCGAGCACCGCGGGCAGCAGATCGGGGGCGAAGGCCACGCCGCCCGCCGCCACCTCGCGCACCGCCCCCTCCAGCTCCCGCAGGCCGGACGACTTCTCCATCAGGCCCGCGCCGCCGGCCTCCACCACGCGCACGGCGATCCGCGGCGACGCCTCGCCGGTCAGCACGAGCACGCGCACGCCGGGGGCCTCCCGCGTGATGCGGCCGATGGCCGCGATGCCGTCGCCGTCGGGCAGCCGCCGGTCGAGCACGACCACGCCGGGCCGGTGGGCGCGGACGGCGGCCACGGCGTCGGCCACCGACCCGCACCGGGCCACCACCTCCAGGCCCGGAGCGCCGCCGAGCGCCAGCGCGATCGCCTCCGCCACCATGTCGTGGTCCTCCACGAGGATCAGCCGTACGCGGACCGGCGCGAACGGCTCCTGCGAGGGTGACACCGCTGCTCTCCCTAGATCGGATCCCGCCTCGCACCCTACCGTTCACCAGGTATCCCGAGGCGCGCGGTACGAACCGTATGGTCGGAAATTGGTAGGGTTGCCCGCGTTGTTCATTCATGTGGATGGGTGGGATACAGCTGTGGAGGTCGAGCAGACGGCGCTACCGGGAATAGGTCTGCGCCATGAGTTCACGACACAGAGCGGGCGCAGAGTGGGAGTGATCTCCCATCGCACGGGGCGGCGAGATCTCGTCATCTACAGCAAGGACGACCCCGATCGCGCCTGCGAGGTCGTCAAGCTCAACGACGAGGAGGCCGACGCCCTCGTCGAGCTGCTCGGCGCGCCGCGCATCGTGGCCCGGCTGAACCAGGCGCACCAGGAGGTCGAGGGGCTCGTCAGCCTCCAGCTTCCGCTCCCGGCCGGCTCACCGTACGTGAACAGGCCGATGGGCGACGCGCGGGTGCGGACCCGCACGAACGCGTCGATCGTCGCGATCGTGCGCAGCGGGCAGGTGTACGCCAGCCCCGGCCCCGACTTCGTGCTCGCCGCCGGTGACATCGTGGTCGTGGTGGGCAGTGCCGACAGCACCTCCGAAGTCGGCGACCTCCTGGCAGAGGGCTAGGCCGGGTGCATCACACCGCGATAATCTTCCTCGAGTTCGGGGCCGTTCTCCTCGGTCTGGGCGTGCTGGGCGCGCTGGCGCTGCGCGCGGGCATCTCCCCCATCCCCCTCTACCTGATCGCCGGTCTCGCCTTCGGCACCGGCGGCGTGCTTCCCCTTGCCACCAGCGAGGAGTTCATCTCCATCGGCGCGGAGATCGGCGTCGTCCTGCTGCTGCTGACGCTGGGCCTGGAGTACAACGCCGACGAGCTGGTCTCCAGCCTCAAGGGCAACGCCCGGGCCGGCATCGTCGACCTGGTGCTCAACGCCGCGCCCGGCGCGATCCTGGCGCTGATGCTCGGCTGGGGGCCGGTGGCCGCCCTGGCGATGGCCGGCGTCACGTACGCCACCTCGTCGGGCATCACCGCCAAGGTGCTGAGCGACCTCGGCTGGATCGGCAACCGCGAGACGCCGACCGTGCTGTCGCTGCTCGTGTTCGAAGACCTCACGATGGCGCTCTACCTGCCCATCCTGACCGCGACCCTGGCCGGCCTCAGCCTGGTCAGCGGCGCCGTCACGGTCGGCATCGCGCTGGCCACGGTGACGGTGGTGCTGCTCGTCGCGCTGCGGTTCGGCAAGTGGATCGAGGCGTTCGTCGCCAGCCCCAACAACGAGGTGCTGCTGCTGAAGGTCGTCGGCCTGGCGCTGCTGGTGGCCGGGATCGCGCAGCAGCTGCAGGTGTCGGCGGCGGTCGGCGCGTTCCTGGTCGGGATCGCCCTGTCGGGGCAGCTCGCGCACGACGCGCAGGCGCTGCTGGCGCCGCTGCGCGACCTGTTCGCGGCGGTGTTCTTCGTCTTCTTCGGCCTTCAGACCGACCCGACGAAGATCCTCCCGGTGGCGGGCATCGCCGCCACCCTGGCGCTGGTCAGCATGCTGACGAAGCTGGCGACGGGCATCTACGCGGCCAGGCGGGCCGGCATCTCCAAGGCCGGTCAGGCCCGGGCCGGCATCGCGCTGGTGCCGCGCGGCGAGTTCAACATCGTCATCGCCGGCCTGGCGGTGGCCGCCGGCGCCCATCCGGACCTGGGTCCTCTCGCGGCCGCGTACGTGCTCATCCTCGCCGCCTTCGGCCCCCTGGCGGCCAAGCTGGTCCAGCCCCTCTTCGAGGCCATCGCCAAACGCGCGTGACCCCTGCGGGACCCCGGTCTGGAGACCGGCCGGGACGACCACCTCGCGTGCCCGTCCCCCGCCTGGAGATCGGCCGGGACGATCGCCGGGCGGGACCGCTTCCACCGCCGAAACTGTCGGTGGGGCGTGCGAGGCTTGCCCGCAGCCATGTGAAGGAGGCGGGACGGTGGAAGAGCGGACCGGGCGCGAGGAGCTCGCGGTCGTCATCGGGCGGACGGAGGCCGGCGCGCCATGACCTCACGGGTGACGGCCGACGTCACGATCGGCCCCGGCGACTGGGACGACCGCGACCTGCGCGGCGAGACCTTCCAGCGGGTCCGGTTCGTCGACCTCGACCTGATGGAGCTGGCCGACGAGGGCGCCGTCTTCGAGGAGTGCACGTTCAGCGACGTCCGGTTCAACGTGTCGGCGCACGAGAGCGCCGCCTTCCTCACGTGCGCGTTCCGCGGCTGCTCCTTCTTCGACGCCTCGTTCACCGGCTGCAAGCTGACGGGCAGCTCGTTCTCGGGGTGCACCTTCGGGCTGCTCAAGGTCGACGGCGGCGACTGGTCCTTCACCTCGCTGGCCCGGGCCGACCTGCGGGGCAGCACCTTCGACGGGGTCCGCCTGCGCGAGGCCGACCTGTCGGGGGCCAAGCTCGAAGGCGCCGCGCTGCGCGGCTGCGACCTCACCGGCGCGGCGCTCCGCGGGGCCGACCTCAGCTCCTGCGACCTGCGCGGCAGCGACCTGAGCACCCTCGACCCCCAGACGGTCACGCTCGACAAGGCCGTCGTCGACCCCGACCAGGCCGCGGTGATCGTCACCGCCATGGGGTTGCGGGTCCTGCCGTGACGAACCGTCGCCGGGGTCAGGGGCGGCCGTCGAGACGGTCGTAGGCGGCGCCGAAGACCGGGGCGCACTCGTCGATGAAGTCGGCGGGGAAGCCGCGAGTGAAGGGGGCGGCGTCCGTCAGGCGGCTCACGGCGTCCTCCGGCAGCGTGACGTCCACGGCGGCGAGATCGTCGGCGAGCTGGCCGGGAGAGCTGGCGCCGACGATGGGGTGCACCACGCGCGAGCGGGCGCGGGTCCAGGCGATCGCCACCTGCGCCGGCGTGACGCCCAGCTCCGCCGCCACGTCCAGGACGGCCCTGGCCGCCGCGTGCTCGCGTTCCGTCACCGTGCCGGGCGCGACCCGGGCGGGCGCGTCGGACGCCGGTCCGGCGGTGTACCTGCCCGACAGCACACCGCGTTCGAGCGTCCTCCAGGCGGCCACGGTCAGCCCCGACTCCTCCGCCATCGGCAGCAGCTCGCGCTCGACGTCCCGCCAGAGCAGGCTGTACGGCACCTGCAGCCCGGCGAACGGCGTCCACCCGCGCCACTCCGCCAGCGTGTTGGCCCTGCTCACCACCCACGCCGGCGCGTCGGACATGCCGACGTAGAGCACCTTGCCCGCCCGCACCAGGTCGTCGAGGGCCCGCATCGTCTCCTCGATCGGCGTGTGCCGGTCCCAGATGTGCGCCCACAGCAGGTCCACGTAGTCGGTGCGCAACCGCCGCAGGCTCCGCTCCAGGGACAGCACCAGGTTCTTGCGATGGTTCCCCGCCGCGTTGAGGTCCCGGTCGTCGCGGGTCAGCGTGTACTTGGTGGCCACCACGAACCGGTCCCGCCGCCCCTCCAGCAGCTCCCCGACCACGCTCTCCGACTCGCCGTAGGCGGACGCCGTGTCGACGACGTTGCCCCCCGCCTCCTCGTACAGGTCCATCATCCGGCGCACCTCGGGCGTCACCGCCCGCCACGTCATGGCGCCGAGGAACAACTCCGACACCCGCAACCCCGTACGCCCGAGCAACCTGTAACGCATGACCGTCTCCCCTCACCGGTTCTTCTGGACGGTCCACGCTCGCGCAGCGGCGGCCCGGCAGGGAGACCGGGCGGAGACTGGCCCTGGCGGGGCCACGCCAAGACCGGGCCGTCGCGCCTAGACTGCCTCGCGTGAGCGCGAACGAGCTGGCCGCCTATCTGCGCGGTCTCCGGGAAGCGGTCAGGCCGGGCGACGTCGGCCTGCCGGAGACGTCACGGCGCCGGACACCGGGGCTGCGCCGGGCCGAGGTGGCCACGCTGGCGGGCATCAGCGTCGAGTACCTCACCCGGCTGGAGCAGGGACGCGACCGCAACCCGTCCGCCCAGGTGCTGGGCGCGCTCGCCGACGCGTTCGGACTGGGCTTCGAGCAACGGCTGCACCTGCGCCGGCTCGCCAAGCTGGTCAGCGGCGACGCGCTGCTCTGCCCCTCCGTCGTGCCCTCCCCCGCGCGGGCGGTGCGGCCCACGCTCCGCGCGCTGCTCGACCGGCTGGAGCCGGCCCCGGCCGTCCTGCTCAACCGGCTGTCGGACGTGCTGGCCCACACCGCCGGGTACGCCCGGACGGTGGAGGCGCTGGGCGTCCTCGACGGTGACCGGCCCAACCTGGCCCGCTACGTGTTCACCGACCCTCGGGCGCGGGCCGCCTTCCCCGACTGGGACACCGTGGCCGCCGGGCAGGCCACCGCGCTGCGGCTGGCGACCGCCATGGGCGACGCGCACGCCGACGACCTTGTGGAGGAGCTGACGATCACCGCCGGGGCGGCGTTCACCAGGCTGCTGTCCATCCCGTCGGCGCCGGTCGCGTCGCCGCGGCGGGAGCGGCTGGTTCATCCGGGCGCGGGCGAGCTCCGGCTGGTGACGGAGTCCCTCGACCTGTCGGACGCCGACCAGCGGCTGGTCGTCCACCTTCCCGCCGACGAGTCGACCGCCACGGCCCTGGACCACCTGACCGGCCGCCACCCCGGCGCCCTCCACGCCATCACCGCCTGAAGCCGGGCAGGTGGGCGCCCTCGTCGCGCGCCCCCCGGCGGGCGGTCTCCACCGCTTCCCGGGTCAGCACGATCATCATCGTACGGACGGGTAGGGCGGTCGCACCTGAGGTTAGGTTCGCGGCGGTCGGTGCCGGGCAGCCATGTGCCATGGACGTGGCGGAGCTGGAGAACCTGGTGTGCCGGGAGCTCAGGGATGCCGGGTTCGCGGTGGAGCCGACGCGCAGACCGGCCGACGGCGGGCTCAGCGTGTGGCCCGACCCCGAGCGCGGGGTGGTGGTGCGCTGGAGCGTCCCCTCCCGTGGCCCCGCCCGTGATCCCGCCCGTGATCCCGCCCGTGATCCCGCCCGTGATCCCGCCCGTGATCCCGCCCGCGACCCTGCCCGTCACGACACGATCTGGACGGCCGTGCGGCTCGCCTTACGGACGATTCTCTGCGCGGCGGGCTTCGACGTGACGGAACTCCCTGGGCAGGCCGAACTCGTGGTCACGGCGGCGGCCCGCCCCCGCCCCACCACCATCACCGAGCCCGACCCCACCACCCGCTGACCCACCCGCTGGCCCACCCGCTGACCCACCCGCCGTGGGGACCCGAGCGCGGGCTCGATGCGGTACGGCTGCGCCCGGCGTGCGCGTGGTGGGCTCGATGAAAAGAGGCCGGTGACTTTTCGGGGCCGGAGCGGTCTTATAGGGGCCGACTCACGAAAAGGGAGACCTGATGCGGAAGATCGTGCAGGAGATCGCCGACGAGCTGGTGGGGGCGGGCGCGGAGCGCGGGCTGCAGGTCGCCGTCTTCCGGCGGGGCGAGTTGCTGGCGGACGTGGTGGCCGGGGTGGCGGACGCGGAGACGGGGCGGCCGTTCACCTCCGACACCCCCGTGTACGCGACCTCGACCGGCAAGGGCGTCACCGCGGCCGTGGTGCACACGCTGGCCGAGCGGGGCGCGCTGGACTACGACACGCCGATCGCCGAGCTGTGGCCGGAGTTCGGCGCGCACGGCAAGGACCGGGCGACGATCCGTCACGCGCTCTCCCACCAGACCGGGGTGCCGGGCGTGCCCGTGGCGACGACGCCGGAGGACCTGGCCGACTGGGACAGGATGTGCGCGGCGATCGCCGACGCCGAGCCGTGGTGGGAGCCGGGCACCCGGTGCGGCTATCACCCGCAGACCTTCGGCTATCTCCTGGGCGAAGTGGTGCGCCGGGTCACCGGCAGGCGGTTCTCGCAGGTGCTGGAGGAGGAGGTGGCCGGGCCGCTCGGCGTCTCGGGTGAGCTGTTCTGCGCCGTGCCGGAGGCGGAGCTGGGCAGGCTGGCCCGGATCGAGGAGGTGGCCCCGCCGCAGCCGCTCCCGGACGCGATGCGGGACATGATTCCGTTCTTCCGGGTGGTGGGCGGTTACACCGCGGCGCCGGCGGCGGCGATGCCGGACGCCGCGTTCAGCAACCGGCGCGAGGTGCTCACCGCGGAGATCCCGGCCGGCGGCACGATGACGGCCCGCGCGGTCGCGCGCGTGTACGACGCGCTGCTGTCGGGCGAGCTGGTGTCGCCGGCGCGGCTGCGTGAGCTGTCGACTCCCGCGGTGAGCGGCACGGACGAGGTCACGGGCGCGCCGGCCGGCTGGGGGCTGGGCTACGCGATCGGGCTCAGCCCCGCGCTGTCGGCGCCCACCGTGTTCGGCATGCCGGGCAGCGGCGGCACCGCGGCCTTCGCCGACACCGAGACCGGGCTGGCCGTCGGGATCATGAAGAACCGCATCACCGCCGGTGACTTCACCACCGTGGACCGGATCGGCGCGGCGGTGCTCAGCGCAGCACGGTGACGAACCCGCCGCCGGTCGGCTCGGTGTCGCCGAACACGTGCAGGTCCTCGCGGAACACGCCGAGGTAGGCCGCCTTGTCGTGGAAGGTGCCGGCCAGCGCGTCGCCGTACCCGATCAGCTCGGCGTGCGCGTGCCTGCGCGGCTCGTACGCGGTCTCCAGCCCTTTCTCCAGCAGCACCGGGTCGCCCTCCGCCGCGCCGATGACCCCGGCGAGGATCTCGGCGTCGTGCATGGTGTAGCTCATGCCCATGCCGGTCATCGGATGGCAGGCGAACGCGGCCGACCCGAGCAGGGCGGCGTTGCCCCGGTGGTACGCCGGCGCGCGCATGGCCGACACCGGGATGCGCTGCCAGTGGGCGGGGCCGAGCACGTCGTAGGCGTCGTCGTTGTCGGTGATGAGGTCCTTGACCGCGTCCACGGCCAGGCCGTCGGCGAACACCTCGCGCTCGTCCTCGAGCGGCAGGCCGATGAACACGCGGGCCTGCTCCTCGTTGATCGGGTACAGGTAGCTGAACCAGCCGTCGGAGTTGAAGTAGAGGCGGTTGAGCCTGGCGACGCTGGCGGTCAGCGGCACGGTCGCCACCCGCATGATGTGGGGGTAGGCGGAGGTCTCCTGGGTGATGCCGAGCGCCTGGCGCACCATCGAACGGGAGCCGTCGGCGGCGATGACGACGCCGGGCCGCAGCTCCCGGCCGTCGGCCAGCACCAGCCGCGCCACCCGGTCGCCGTCGTGCTCCAGGCGCTCGATCTGCGAGTCGAACCAGAACTCCACGCCCTGCATCGAGCAGCACGAGTAGATGACCTCGACCAGCTCGCGGTAGGGGCGGATGAGGAAACCGTCAGGGTAACGGCACTCCTGGATCGCCTCGCCGTCGTGGTAGTAGCGGACGATGTCGCGTTTGAGCGCGTGCCGTTCCACCAGGCTCCCCAGCCCGTGCCGGGCCAGGACCCCCATGCCGGGGCGCTTGACGAAGTCGGCGCCGGCGGCCGGGATGGCCGGTCCCTGTTCCACGACGACGACGTTGTGGCCGTTGCGGCCCAGGAGCAGGGCCAGGAAGCAGCCGCCGAGCCCCGCGCCGACGATCGCCACGTCGCAGGTTGTCGTCATTGCCATGTTGAGAGCCCTTCTGATGTTCTTGCGAGACGCGTGCCCCCGTGCACGCGGGGTTGCGAGCCTGGCCTCATGGCGTGGGCCTGGCCCCGTACCACCTGGGGTGGAACGGCCTGCGGGGGGACCGCGGGGTGGCTGGCGGCGGGCTGGGCCGGCAGCAGCGCGTCGGCCTCGGCCGCCACCGTGGCGAGCTGCGTGCGCAGCTCCAGCAGCATCCGGCGCGGCACCAGCACCATGACCTCGCCGGTCGCGTGCGGCATCCGCAGCATCTTCATCAGCGCGATCGTGCCGACCAGCACGGAGACGGCCACGCACACCGCCAGCGCGCTGGACAGCCCGCCCATGGGCCCCGCCATGAAGGGGTGGCCGATGACGACCGACACGGTGGCCACGCCCAACGCGCCGCCGACCATGCGGGACATCACGGCCGCGCCGACCGCGGAGGCGTACTGGTGCGGCTGGGCGGCCAGGGTGGTGGCCATGGAGGTGCCCGGCGCCAGCGCCCCCACCCCGACGCCCACGCCGACACTCGCCGCGAGCCCCCACAGCGTGGGACCGCTCTGCGCCAGCGCCACGACGCAGGAGCCGCCGCACACGGTGGCGCCGACGTAGATGAGCCCGTACGGGCCCAGCTTGCGTACGAACTTGCCACCCAGCCACGCGGTGACCGCCACGGCCACGGAGGTGGGCGTGAGCCAGAGCGCGACCTCCAGCATGGGGAAGCCGAGGTGCAGGAGGTAGAGCGGCTGGAGCGCGAGCAGCCCGTACGACAGGACGCCGAACCCCCAGGTCGCCAGCCAGCCCCAGCCGAAGCCGGGCCGGCGCCACAGCGTCAGGTCGACGGCGGGCACCCGGTGCCGGCGGGCCCGCAGGAGCGCCAGGGCGAGCGTGACGACGGCGCCGCCGGCCAGGTAGGCGCAGGTCATGCCCCACGTGGTCGCCTTGGAGATGGCCAGCACCATGGCCCCGATCGAGAGGGTCAGCAGGACCGCCCCGAGCATGTCGGGCCGGGTCCTCGGCGCGCCGTCGCGCCGGGCGGGCAGGCCGGGGGGCAGCCAGGTGGTGGCGAGGAGCAGGAGCATGCCGGTGACGACGACCGGCGCGAACAGCGCCCGCCAGCCGAACCCGGTGGCCAGCCAGCCGCCGCCCGCCTGCATGAGCAGGCAGCCGAGGCCGGAGGCGGAGCTCCACAGCGCGATGGCGCCGCGCCGCTGGTTTTCGGGCAGCTCGCCGAGGAGCACGGCGAGGCTGGCCGGGATCATCGCGGCCGCGCCGACTCCCTGCGCCGCCCTGGCCGCGAGGACCATCGGCCAGTCGGGCACGGTGAGCGTGGCGAGCCCGCCGAGGACGAAGATGACGAGCCCGATGACCAGGACGCGGCGGCGGCCGAACAGGTCCGCCCAGCGTCCGGCCGTGGCGAGCAGGGCGGCGATCGGCACGAACGCGGCGCTGGTCAGCCAGAGCAGGTCGCTCAGCGGCAGGGTGTTGCCGGCGTCGCCGTGCTGCATGAGGCCGACGGCCAGGGTGGTGGCCGTGGTGTCGGCCATGACGGTGAACATGACGCCGGCGCCCACCAGCCGCAGCAGCGTGCCGCGTCCGCGTGCGGGCTTCCGCGCCACCGGGTATGCCCCCACCTCGACGACTGGCGACTGACGCAACGTGGCCACCTCCATGAGAGCCCGGATGTCGGTTCCCGCCGCCCGGCGCACCGGGCGGCGGTGGTGCTTCCTGTCCCGCCGCCCGTGCCGTCAGGCGCTGTAGCGTCCCGGCGACAGCAGCCCGTACGGGTCCAGCGCGCCCTTGAGCCGGTAGAGCATGGCCAGGGTCGCGGTGGAGGACTGCGCGTAGACGTCGGCGGCGGAGTTGTCGATGTCGGAGCGGTAGATCGGGCACCCGTAGCCGCGCAGCAGGCCGTTGGCGTCCTGGCGGAACCGGTGGGCGCGGGCCGGCGCGTCCGGCACGTTGCGGTCGAAGAAGATCTGGATGACGCCGTTGGCGAGGTTCCTGCTGACCATGTTCCACTCCATCGCGGCCGCGGTGGCGTTGCACTCGGCGGCGGCGCGCAGCACGGTCAGGATGTTCTCCGTGGAGGCCTCGTCCATCGGCAGCTTGGGCAGCAGCGCCAGGAACCCGATCGGCCCGGAGTCGACGTCGTCGCAGGAGCTGACGCCGAGCGCGTTGTGCACGCTCATGCAGGTCGGGATGCCCTGAGCCATGAGGGCCCGCGGGTAGAGGGGGTCGTCGGGGCTCACGGCGGCGGCGTCCAGGACGCGCAGCCCTTCGGCGCCTTCGACCTCCAGCAGGTGCTTGCGGAGCAGTTCCTCGGCCAGGCGGACGGTCTCGCCGCTGCCGAGCAGCGGGCCGACGATGGTGAGCAGCTCCGGGTCCATCCCGTCGGGGAGCATCCAGCCGCCGCGGCTGGGCGTCAGCGCCAGTTCGCGCACCCGCAGCAGTCCTTCCGCCGGGTTGCCGCGGCGCAGGAACGATCGCACGGCGGCCACGGCCCGGCCTGCCTGGTCGCGCGGGACGCGGGCGTGCACCAGCCCGATCGCCTGCGGGCGGGGCACCAGCGCGATGACGCCGGCGGTGACGATGCCGAGGTTGTGCTGGACGAACGCGCCGGTCAGGTCGGGTCCGGCGATGTGGCCGCGGTAGCGGCCCCAGTGGTCCAGCCCGCCGGTGCTGACGAGGCTGCCGTCGGCGAGGACGGCCTCCACCCCGGCGAGGTCGTGCACGCGGGAGCGGATCGAGCCGTCGCCGCGCTCCAGCGCGTTGCCCACCACGGAGCTGTCGGCGCACGAGGAGGTGACGTTGAGCAGCCAGTCGGTGTCGCGCAGTTCCTCGGCGAGCTGGCGCTGGGTCACGCCGGGCTCGATGACGGCGAAGCCGTTCTCCAGGTCGAGGCTGCGGATGCGGTTCATGGCGCTGAGGTCGACGACCACGTTCTCGTCCTTGGACGGAACGCCGGAGCCCATGCCCCAGTTGCGCCCGGTGCTCAAGGGGTATAACCGGCGCCCTTCGACGGCGGCCCGCCGTACGACGGCGCGGACCTCGTCGACGTTCTGGGGCCGCGCGACACCCGCGATCATTCGCGCGCGGTGTGCTCCGACATCGCGTACTGCTGACGCCAGTCGCGTGTGACCTTGCATGACACTCCTTGGTGAGCCGAGACTTTCCCCGCGGGTCACCGGCCGCTTCGCCGGGTCTCCCCCCTCGTGGTTCGCGATCAGGCGGTGCGCTTGAGCAGGTCGTCGATCGACCCGATGGCCCTGTTGGATATCTCCCGGATCTGCCACAGCCGTTCGGTGACCTGCGTGTCGGCCTCGGTCGGCTCCGTTGCGGCGGTGTCGTCCAGGTGGTCGTAGACGGCCAGACGCGGCCTGGGCGGCTGCCGGTCGCCGTCATAGGGATGGCGGTAATCGGGGTGGACGTGCATGGCGGGGCTCCTACCGAACGGGTTCTGGGTCGCGGTCGGCCGTGGCGTCGGTGCGGTGGCGCCGGGGGTGGTGCTCATGTGGCCGGCCTCCTCCCACTTCACGAGATCGCAGAAGTGCTTCTGTAAACCCTGAACTAATTGTTCCGCCCTTATCCTGCCCTTTGCCGCCCAACTGTCAACTACCACTTAACGAACGCGTTGGAATCCTCTCGCCGGCCTCACACCGGACCCCAGGACCCTCCCGGCACGCCCGTCCACCACCGCGCACAACCGTTCCACTGGTGCTCAGAAAGGGGATGCCGCCTTCGGAGGGAGCGCGGGACGGCTTGGCGGCATGTAACCCGAAGGTCAGGCGCGGCTACCTTGCGGGAGGGTAAGAGAGAGGCTGCGGAGTTACGGGTCGTCACACCGCGCAAACTCGATCAGCCCTGACCGTTTCGGGGATTAACGACCGGATCTTTCTCCGCCGAGGTGCTCTCACCATGCCGGGACGAGAGCGCGGCGGCCGTGCGCTCTCGCCTGATCCGGGAGGGTCCCGGTGCTCGCGCCGTCAGCTACGGCCAGGTCCCTGAGATCCCTCGGGCCGGTCCCCGGCCTGCTCCTCGATGGTGGTGCCGTCCCGGTCGACCTCGAACCGCTCCTTGCGGACGGTCCCCGTCACCGTCTCCTCGCTGCGCACGTGCTCCTTGTGCATGCGCACGCGCTCGACGGGCGTGGCCTCCTTGGAGATGACCGGGCGCTCCTCGTACAGGGTGATGGACTCCTCGTCCTCGGCCAGCTCGCGGCCCTCCTGGGGCGTGCCGCCGGTGATCGGCTCGCGCTCGATCACGACCTCGTCGTGCTCCAGCGGGACCCTCTCCTGGACGTCCTCGGTCTCCACGTACTTGCGCAGCCGGACGTGACCCGCCTCTCTCCGCTCCTTGCCGACGTGCATCCGCTCCTCGGAACGCGTCATGTCGATGTCGCTGACGCCCTCCCCGCGCAGGTCTCGCGTCTCACGGCTCAGCGACTCGCCGCCCCGCGCCTGCGAGCTCAGCGGTTCGCGGTTGAGCGACTCACGGCTCTGCGGCTCGCTGCCCCGCGTTCCCGGGCTCCCGGGCGCGAATCCCCGCGGTTCGTGGCTCTGCGACCCACGGTCCTTTGACACGCTGTCCTGCGACACGCTGTCCTGCTCGCGGTTCAGCTGCTCGCTCCCGGCCGCCGCGCCGGTGGCGGCGCTTCCGGTCGTGGTGCTCCCGGTCGTCGCGCTCCCGGTCGTGGTGCTTTCGGTCGTGGTGTCGGCGGTCGAGGTGCCTGTCCCGCTCTCCGGGCTGCGCTGCGCGGGGATGTCGGACGGCTGCATGCCGTAGTAGCGGTAGAGCCCCGCCTCCTCCTCAAGGGTCAGACGATCGTCCGCGTCGATGTTGGGCGCGCCCTTGATGGTCTCCTTGTCGAACGCGACGCGTAGCTCGTCACCGGTCCGGCGCGCACCGATCAGCGGCACGAAACTCTGCTTCATACCGAACATTCCGGTACGCACCGTCACCCATTCCGGCTTTCCCGTACGGTCACTGAGGTAGACCTGGCCGACCTTGCCGACGTGCTGGCCATCGGAGCCGATGACGTCACACTCGAACAGACTCCGGATCTCTGTCTGCATAGCCACGACGATTCCCCCGAATTGCTCGTGCCGCCGGCCGCCTCACCGGACCGACAGGTGGCTCAAGACGGGCAAATACCCCAAATACGGACAAACACACGCGATCGAGCAAGGTTTTGCGTAATGCGGGATCGGCGCCTCAGGAGCTCTCGGGAGCGCCGCTGTCGGGCGCCGGGGTGCCCGCGCCGGGGATCTTCTCGATCTCGGCGAGGTGCTGCTCAAGCGCGGGAAGCGCCTTCTGCGCCAACTGCTTCACCTGCGGCGACGTGCCGTTCTGAATCTCCTTCTTGGTGGCGGCGATGGCCTGGACGTGCGCCACCCGCATGGCGGTGACGAACTCCTCGTCGAACTCGGCGCGCGAGGCGTCACGCAGCGCGGTCATGATCTCCTTCTGCTCGCCCGAGGTGCTGGTGGGCAGCTTGACCCCGAGCTGCTCGGCGGTCCTGACGACCTCCACGTCGAACTGGGTGTGGTCCTTGACCAGCATCGCGCCGATGGCCTTGACCTCCTCCGCGTCGCCCTTGCTCTCGGCCAGCTGACCGGCCTGGGTCTCCGCCATGTTGCCCTGGTGGATCTCGCGCAGCCACATCCGGTCCTGCTCGGACGGCTGGACGGGAGCGGCCGTACCCGTCCCCGGCGACGCGGCGGTGGACGGTGCCGGCGAGGCGAGACCCGCGGACGTGCTGCCGCCCCCGCCGTTACAGCCGGTGACGACGATCGCGGCGGCGAGGAGCAGAGCGAGGTGCGAGCGGCGCGGAACGGACATGACAAATCCCCTGACGCTACGTGATGTGACACTGACGGACAGTCATATAAGCGCGCCGGGCGGCCCGCCCTCGCCACGCCACGCCGGTTCACCGGTAAAAGATCCGGCCACAACGGTTAGGACCGGATGGATACGGGCATGGCAGGCCACTCCTGTACGTCGAACCGAGGAGGAGCCATAGTGCTCACCCTGACAGCCAACGCAGCCCAGGCGATCCGTAGTCTCACCGAGGGCGCGCCGGAACCCGCGCAGAGCGGCATCCGGATCGCGGCCGGCGGTGAAGACGCCGGCTCGCTGACCCTCTCTATGGCCACGGCCCCCGAGCCGGCGGACGCGGTCGTGGAGTCGGAGGGCGCCCGCGTCTACCTCGACCCGGTGGCCGCGACGGTGCTGGACGACAAGTCACTCGACGCCGGCTCCGACGACCAGGGGGCGGTGTCCTTCCTGGTGACCG
>NZ_JAPNNL010000095.1 GCF_027620315.1 Nonomuraea corallina
ATCGTGTCGGCGAGGGCGAACGCCATCGCCCGCCGCTCCCCGGGCGTCCGCGCCCAGCCATCGGGCAGCCGGTCGCGGACGACGTGGCCGGGCACCTTCTCCATCACGTAGAACGGCACGCCGATCAGGTCGCCCTGGTCGGCCAGCACGACGCGGGGCACCGGAACCGCCGTCCCGGCCAGCCCGCGCTGGACCCTGGCCTCGCGGGCCATGTCGTGGGCGCTCGGCAGGAGCTCGCCCGTCGGCGGCCGGCGCAGGACGAGCTCGCCCGCGTCGCTGCGCAGGATGAAGGTCAGATTGCTCTTCCCGCCGACGACGAGCTCCGCGGCGCAGCCGCGCCAGCGGTCGTCCTCGGTGGCCTTGACCAGGGCGGGCGCGAGCCGGTCCAGAGCGATCAGCTCGGCGGGGTCGATGCTGCTCATGACCGTATGGTACCGAACGACCGTTCAGCATCCTAGCGGGGGCATCTCCGGGAAAGGACCAGTTCGCCACCTGTGGTCACGTAGTCTGTTCGGTATGGCTGAACATACTCCGGGCGCTGCCGTACGGGCGGCGCGGCTCGCGCGCGGGCTGAGCCTGCGCGCCCTGGCGGGCCGCGTCGGCGTCAGCCCGGCGACGATGAGCGCCATCGAGACCGGACGCACCCCGCTGACGGTCGACCGGCTGATCGAGGTGGCACAGGTTCTGGAGGTCCCCCCGACCCGCCTGCTGACCGATGCCGGCACGCCAGCCCCCGCTCCAGCGCCCGCGCCCGCCTCGGCTTCCGCGCCGACTCTGGCCGGCGTGCCCGCCCCGGCTTCCGCTACGGTCGCCGGCGCCGGGGGAGGCGACTGGCGTCTTTTCGGAGCGCTGGAGCTCGGGCCGGTGCTGGCCGCGGCGCTGCGGATCTTCGTGGCGCGTGGCTACCACGCCGCCACGATGCGCGAGGTCGCCGCCGAGGCCGGGCTGAGCGTGGCAGGCGTCTACCACCACCACGCGAGCAAACAGGACATGCTGGTACGGCTGCTCGACCTGACCATGGCCGACATCCGGTGGCGGCTGCTGGCCGCGCGGGACGCGGAGGAGGGCGAGCTGGGGCGGTTCGCGCGGATGGTCGAAGCGCTCGCGCTGTTCCACGCGCTCCGCGGCGATCTCGCCTTCCTCGGCGCGAGCGAGATGCGCAGTCTCGCGCCGGAGGAACGCGTCCGGATCGCCGCGCTGCGCGACGAGGTGCAGCACCTCCTCGACGAGCAGGCGGAGCGGGCGGTGGCCGCGGACGGCGGGAAGCCGGTGGACGTCCGGACCGCGACCCGGGCCGTCGCGACGATGTGCACCGCGCTGCCGTCGTGGTTCCGCCCCGGCGGCCCGCTGTCGGCGCGGCAGGTGGCGCGGCGGTACGCCGACTACGCGCTCGCGCTGCTGCGGACCGGTTGACCGGGCCGGACCGATCGGCCGCCCGGCTCAGGCGGAGCCCCCGGCGACCAGTGGCCGCTCGGCCCGGTCACTGGTCCGCTCCCGCGGCCCCGTGGTCCCGCAGGACGTTGCGCCGGATCTTTCCCGTCTGCGTCTTGGGCAGGTCGGTGACGACGTGGATCGCGCGCGGGCACTTGTAGGCCGCCAGCCGTTCGCGGACGAAGGCGATCAGCTCGTCCTCCCCGGCCGACTCACCGGCCTTGAACGACACGTACGCCACGACGACCTCTCCCCGGTAGTCGTCCGGCTGCCCCACGACCGCCACCTCGTGCACCGCCGGGTGGGTGTAGAGCGCGTCCTCGACCTCGCGCGGCCACACCTTGTAGCCGGAGGTGTTGATCTGATCCTTGAGCCGGTCCACCAGGTAGACCCAGCCCGCCGCGTCCATGATCGCCCCGTCGCCGGTGTGCAGCCATCCTCCGGGCATCGTCGACGCGGTCGCCTCCGGCTGCCGCCAGTAGCCGGGCACCACCTGCGGCCCGCGCAGCACCAGTTCGCCCTGCTCGCCGGGTCCGACCGGCAGGTCCGAGGAGTTCACCACCCGCGCGTCCAGCCCTGGCAGCGGCACGCCGATCGACAGGGTCCCGCTGTCCTCGTCCACCGGCGCCTGCGTGCCCAGCGGCACGGCGATCACCGCCGAGGACGTCTCGGTCATCCCGTAGACGTTGTGGATGTAGACGCCGAACCGCTCCTGGAAGCGGTCGATCGTCGACGGCGGGATCGGCGCGCCGCCGCTGTAGACCGACCTCATCGACGCGAAATGCCGCCGCGACGCGTGCGGCAGCTGGTGGATCGCGTTGAACGCGGTGATCGACCCCACGGTGAACGTCACGCCGTGCTCGACGAAGGTCTCGATCGCCACCTCGGGGTGGAACCGGCCGGCCAGGACGAGCACGGCGTCGTGCAGCATCGCGATGGTCGCGTTGATGACCGACCCGGTGATGTGGAACAGCGGCGCCATGGCGTACACGGCGTCGCCGGGCCGCAGGCCGATCCACGAGGCGAAGGTACCGGTGACGGAGAGCACGTTGCCGTGCGTGTTCATCGCGCCCTTCGGCGGCCCGGTCGTGCCGGAGGTGTAGGTCAGGAGCGCGACGTCGTCAGGTCCCAGCTCCGGCGGCTCGACGGCGGCGCCGCGGAAGGCCTCGATCAGTTCCTCCAGGTCCCCGCCCGCTGCAGGAGCCCTCCGTTCGGTCCCGCTGAACACCCGGGGGTCGTCGCGGCTCTGGAAGGCCGCCGGAGAGGTGCTCACCGTCCAGCGCGCCGAACTGCCGGACAGCGTCTCGGCGACCTCCCGTACGTCTGCGTCGGAGCACACGATCCCGACCGCGCCGGAGTCGTCGATCAGCCGCCGCAGCTCCTGCCGGCGATACATCGGGTTGAGCACCAGCGCGGTCGCCCCGAGCTTCCACAGCGCGAGGAACGACAGCGCGAACTGAGGGATGTTCTGCAGGTAGATCCCCACGCGGTCACCGCGCCGGGTGCCGAGCGAGCGGTACGCCGCGGCGAGGGCGTCGGTGGCCTCGTCGACCTCCCTGACGGTCAGGGCGGCGTCGAAGTACGCGATCGCGCGGGCGTCCGGCTGCCGCCGCACCCGCGCCCGCCAGGCCTCGACGAGCGAGGCGTGGCCGGTGGGTTCCGCCTGGGAGACCGCCTGCGGATAGAGAGCCGTCCAAGGCCTTTCGTTCATCCCGCTACCTCCTCCTCGGAGCCGAAGCAGCCCGCCGAGACCGGCGGGTCGCGCTCTGTCAGTCGCGTCGGCGACACGGCTCGGCCGCTCGCAGCAGGTGCGGGTGCAGGAGTTCGGCCCGCTGCCGGGGCAGTCCGCCCGCCCGGGCGGCCTCGGTGAGCGCGGCCGTGACCCAGCCGGTGTCCACCAGCGCGCCGTCGGGCCGCCTGACCAGCGGCTCGTCCCCGTTCCGCCCGGCGCACTCCGCCCCGAGCAGCGGGCGGACCCGCTCCGGGACCGGGTACGCCACCCGGCCGTCCCCCTCCTCGCGCAGGACGACCACGACGAGGGGGTCGGCGCCGGGCAGGACGTGGACGTCGCGGGTGACCAGCGCGGCCAGCGCGTCCGGGGTCGCGCCGGTGGCCTCCAGCAGCGCGACGGCCAGGGCCTCGGTGCGCCGCCCGTCGCCGGCCAGCCGCGCGATGCCCCGCCGCAGCAGGCGCCGTTCCCCCGGGGTGAGCCGGGAGGTGCTGTTGGCGAGGCGCTGGGCCTGGACAGCGCCGCATCGGGCGGCGTACGCGTAGAAGGAGGCCAGCGTGGCGCGCCTGCCGGCGACGGTCGCCGGGGCCAGGGGCCTGCCGCCTCCGGCGCCGGTGGTGAGGGCGGCGTAGCAGTAGGCGTCCAGGTGGGCCGTGGAGGCGGCGAGTGGTTCGAGGTCGGGTTCGGTCGCGTACAGCCAGCGCAGCCACGAGGTCAGCACCCGCAGGCAGGTCCGCCGCCGGGCGGTGGACGGCCGGTCGGCGAGCCAGCCCTCGACCGCGCGCCGGGTGATGGGGTCGAGCGCGTCGACCAGCTCGCCGTCCCGCGGGAGCGGCCTCTCCAGCTGTCCGACAGCGGCCAGCTCCCTCATCAGGCGACCAGCGCCAGGGCGAGCGGGGAGGTGTCGTACGCCGTGGAGACGCCGGAGCGCCGGAGGCGGCGGCCCGTGCCTGAGGAACCCATCACGAGCTAGATCATCCCACGATCCGGCAGGCGGCAGCAGGGGCCAGGACGAGTGGTGCGACGCTGCGCACTCCCACGACCGGGAAGGTGAGCATCGAAGGGTCCGACGCGGTGACTCAGGGCCTCGGCCGGCCACGCGCACCCGTCTCGTTCGAGCAGTGCGTCCACGTGGCGGCTGGACCACGTGTCCGACGAGACCAGGGCCGCCCCTCTCCGGCCAGTACGTCGCCCGGCTCCTCGGCCCGGTCGTCGGCCTCTTCGCCGGCGCCGTCGCGGCGGGTGAGGTGGCCGGCGACCCGGGGTTCCTGCCCGAAGACGTACGACGCGCGACGGCCGGCGCGTTTCATCCCCGCGGCGCTGGAGAGCCTTCAGGGAACGCCCGCGCCGAAGGCCATGATGGTGGCTCACAAGGTGCCCGACTGGCCGCGGTTATGCCGTCGGTCCTGAGCTTGGCATGAAAGACGTCGATGATCTATCGGACGGCTTCGGTCAGAAGCGGTCTGCCATCACCGTCGGTACGGGCCTTGCGGCTGTCGAGCGGGCTGTCGTAACTTACTGTGCCTGTGAAGATACAGCTTGCTCGCGCCATGAACGGACGGCATGAAAGCGAACGAAACCACTCTCCGCAAGCTCATTCAGGGCGACCAACAATTGCTGGTCCCTCTCTACCAGCGTAAATACACGTGGGAACGTCCACAGCTCACTCAGCTATGGGCCGATCTCACAGCCCAGGTCGACGTGCTGGCCGAGCACCGGCAGGATGCCCCTAGCCACTTCATGGGATCGGTCGTCCTCGCCCCCGGCCCGGAGCTGGCGCCAAGCCGCTCCCAGTGGATCGTCGTGGACGGTCAGCAGCGTCTCACCACCCTGATGCTCGCCCTCTGCGCCATCAGAGATCACTTGGTCGCCGAAGAGCCCAGCGCTCGCGAGCGGATCAACGAGCTCCACCTGATCAACAAATTCCAGCAAGGCGAACTGCGCTACCGGCTCCTGCCCACGCAGGGCGACCGGGCCGCGTTCAAGGCGTGCGTGGACGGCACTTCGGACGGCGGGTCCGACAGCCTGATCGGCAACGCCTATCAGTTCTTCCGCAGAATGCTGAAGGAGTTCGACGACCCGGCCGACCCGCATGACATCGCGCGTGTGGAGTCGGTGCTGCTGGACCGGCTCAATCTGGTGCAGATCCTGGTGGAGAAGGACGACAACGCGTTCCGCATCTTCGAGTCGATCAACAACACGGGCATGCGGCTCAGTCAGGTTGACCTCATCCGCAACTACGTCTTCATGTGCCTGCCCACCCGTGGTCAGCACGTGTACGACGAATACTGGAAGCCGATCCAGGACCAGCTGGACGCCAAGGCCATGGAACAACTGATGTACCTGGTGCTGGTCCTGCGGGAGGGCGGCGAGGCCCAGTACAACGCCGTCTACCGGGGGCATCAGCAGCTGCTGCTGACACTGTCCGGCGATGAGAGGCGGGTCGAGGCGTACGTCCAGGACCTGCACCGTCGCGCGCGGCACCTCCGGCAGATCCTTTTCCCGTCCGAGGATCTGCCGTTCGCCGGGCAACTGCGCTTCCTCAAGGAGTGGCAGGCGTCCACGGTATACCCGCTGGTGATGCGCCTGCTCGAATTGCGGGAGGACCACCACATCGACGATAAGGAGGTGGGCGAGGCGCTCGCGTACGTCGAGAGCTTCCTCGTGCGCCGCCTGATCGCGGGGGTGACCACAGGCAACCTCAACCGTATTTTCCAACGGCTCGCCGTACAACTGGTCGCCGAGGAGGAGGTTCCGCAGGCGGTACGAGCCGCGCTGTCGCCGGCCAGGCTGTACTGGCCGTCGGATGAGCAGCTGCGGGAGGAGATCCGCAGCCGCGCCTTCTACTGGCAAGGGCGTACGGTGCAGCAGAAGCTCATCCTGCGGCGCATAGAGGAGTCGCTGGGCAGCAAGGAGCGGGTGGACCTGGCCGACAAGCGCATCACGATCGAGCACGTCCTGCCGCAGTCCGTGACCGCCGATTGGCTGAGCGAGCTCTCTCACGAGGGAGAAGACGCCGATCTCCTGCATCGGCAGCTCGTGCATACGCTGGGCAATCTGACGCTCAGTGGCTACAACGCGGAGCTGAGCAACAACTCCTTCGCCGCCAAGCGCCGGCAGCTGAGGCAGAGCGGCCTGGTCATGAACCAGCAGATCGCCGCCTGTGAGCGCTGGGGCAAGGCCGAAATCCTGGCCCGCGCCGACCGGCTCGCCGATCACTCGATCGCCATCTGGCCGGGGCCGGAGGAATCTGGCCGCGGGAGCGCGGCCTCCCGCGACTGGACACTGTTGCACAGCGCTGTGGCGGCGCTGCCCGCCGCCACCTGGACCTCGTACTCGGATGTCGCCGAGCTGATCGGCTCGCATCCGGTGCCCGTCGGCGTCCATCTCGCGACCGTTCCCGTGCTCAACGCACACCGGGTCCTCAGCAGATCCGGGCAGGTCTCCGGGAGTTTCCGCTGGACTGATCCTGACGACGACCGGGACGTTCACGAGGTGTTGCGCGCGGAAGGCATCGTCTTCGACGATGCGGGACGCGCCTCGGCGGACCAGCACATCACCGCCCGTGAGATCGCCGAACTCCTCGGCCTGCCCATCGCCGCGGACCTGGCCGAGACAGAGACCGCAGGGAATAAGTCCCTGTCGCCACAGGCGCTGACATCGCTGGAAGAACGCTTCCTGCGCCAGCTCAATGAGGCGAGCGGCCCGCAGGCGGCAGGCGCGGTACAGCGGCTGCTGGAGCACTGGTGCTCGCGAGGCGGCGAAGTCCAGTACGGCACGTCCGCGAACGCCTCCTGCGCACCGATCATCAAAGTCGGCGGACAGACCATGTACGTCATCCGCTTCTACGCCAAGACGGCCGAGATCCCCTACGGGGTGCTGCGCAAACGCAGGCCATTCGATGATCCGGCGCTGCGTGAGGAGCTCCGACATCGCCTCAATGACGCACCGGGCGTGGACATCCCTATAGCCAAACTGGAGCTGTATCCCTCCATCAAGAACACCCAGTTGGCGAACGTCGCCGTGTTCGACGTCGTCGTCGCGGCGCTCGACTGGTTCATGGCGACGGTGATCGCATTGGACGAGCAGGAGGGGTGACTGACGCTTGCCGATTCTCTGTGGGACGCGGCGCTGTGAAGAGTCCCGCAGGGGAGGCTTATTCCACGACGGCGTCTATGGGATACAGCTCCTCGGCAGCGTTGTCCTCGTCCTCCTCGGCGAGTGTCGGCAGGACGTACTCCTGGCCGAGCTCGGCCAGGTGCAACGGAAGGGGTAGAGCGAGAGCCTGCGGGTAGTCCGGCGGTTGACGCAGCTGGTGCACGGCGAGCGCCAGCGATTCCGGATCGTCACCGTCATCCTGATGGCATCCGAGGACGGCGATCTCCACCAGCCCGGGATTCCAGCCGGGGATGTGGGTGTCGATCCTGGTGTCGTCCTCACCGGCGCGCCGCGGGGCCAATTTGTCGGCCTTGATGGCCGAAGCCTGGAACTGGACGGGCTTGGGGGTGGTGCTGTAGAAGACGCGGCCTGTCCCGTCGCCCTGCGGCACCCACAGGTGGGACGGCAGTCCATTCGCCTCCTCCTTCGGGTTGATGCCCCACCACTGAGGTGTCTCCCGGCCCTGCGCGGTTCGCACGCGGACGAGTCGCAGGTCCGGGTGCAGTCGCCGAGCCGATGCGTGGCCGTCGCGGATACGGTCCGGTTCCACGTGGCCGTCCTGAAGCCACGTCCAGTGCGAACGGGCGTTCTGCCCGTGGGCGAGCAGCAGTGTCGGAGCGCCGCGCAGGGAGCGCAGCATCTTCTGCAGCCACTCCTCCGTGTCACGCCGCTGCTCGACCATGGCTCGGTAGTAGCTGCCGGGCGCGCTGTTCTTGGCGCCGGGCACGGCGACCTCCGCGAGCCGCGTCAGCTTCAGCAGCAACGCGGGGTACGGGATCCACGCATTCGCCTCGGGGTCCCAACCCTGGACACCGGCGACGCCGCTGCCCGATCGTTGCGGCGTCACGAGCACGGCGATCGGGACATACGCCGCCCATCGATTGCGTGCCGTGCGATTCTTCCTGACCAGCCAGACCGCGGCGTACCGCAGGCCGACGGGAAGTGTCTTGCCAAGGCCGTGCTCGGGGTGCACACGGATGCCGAGCTGTCGCAGGCCGTCGTCCCAGGCCATCGAGACGCGGTGATCGAGGTTCTTCACCGAGTCGTATCGTCCGGCCTTCTTGGGCACCGACACGAACTGGGTGACCGCGCCGGCGTCCGCGAAGCCGAGCCTGAGCGCGAACTTGGGGTCGTGGTCGCCGGTCTCGAAGTCGGCCCTGCGGTCGAGTTCCACCAGCGCCAGCGTCGGTGCCGTGGCCGTGATGTCGTCGGCCAGCCAGGAGCGGGCGCTGGTCCGCCGGTCGCGGATGGCCGCGCCGATCGCCGAGGAGGTCCGGAGCTTTCCCCTCGGCGCCAGGGCGAGCCCTTCTCCGAGGCCGGCCGTCAGCTTGACACAGCGCAGCCGTACGGTGAGCTCGGCGGACTGCCACTCAAGGATCACCGGGGCGCCGGGGCGTGCGGCCTCGTACTGCGTCTCGGTGAAGCTGCCGCCCTCTCCCTTCAACCCGAGGTGTTCGACGAGTCCTGCGACAGCGGCCTCGCGCAGTTCCCGGGTCTGCCAGAGAAGCCGTGCCTCCAGTGTGGGAAGTGTTCCCGCATCGGTCTCCGAGGTCAGCGAGGACATCGCGAAGGCTGCGCCTACCCGCCGTTCCTCCGCCCTGCGGGCGTCTTCTTGAGGTTTGTTCTCCTTCTTCACGTTGGGAGGAGCATTGAGGGGCTTGGCAGACCGCACTCGTCGCGTGCGGACCAATGCGGAGGTCGCCCGCACTTCAGGCGGGAGGGCTTGCCCAGCCCACTCAGTGAGCTCGGAACGCTGATGCGACATCAGGCCTGCCTTGACCTGGTGGCCGCCCATGGCCGTGCTGTACACGATGCCCGCGCGCAGTCCCTGGTTCAGCCACCCCTCCGGATCAGCGAGGATGTCGTCCACGCCCGGGAAAGGCTCGGCCAGCGAGATCCCGCGCAGGATGCCGGCAGGACCGCCGTTCACCCAGCCGGTGGCCCACTCTTCTCGCTCCTTGTCCCAGCGGCGTTCCACCTTCGCCAGCGCATACCGCTCACTGAGCGGGGCGCCAGGCAGGTACGGCACTCGTGGCCGCAACAGCACCGTCGTCCTGCGCCGGTGCGGCAGGTGGACCTTGCCGGTCGTCGAACTGACCCACGTCGCCCAGCGGCGGATGCCGAAGTGCAGGTGAAAACGGGGGAGAGGGTCGAAGGGCACGGTGTGCAGGGTGATGTTAAGAACGACCGAATACCACCAGGTACGCGTGCCCGAAGGTGCCGGAAGCGGCTGAGAGACCAGTTCGGCGCCCTTGTCGCGGGGGCCGCGGGGCACGGCGCGAAAGTGGAGCCGACCGGCGGCGTGCTCGTACGGACCGAGCGCCAGGACGCGCCTCGCCAGCCAGTCGGTGCTGAGCGGGAACTGGTGCGCGAGCGGCGCGGCCGTGCCGCCGACCGGGGTCGTGGGGCAGTGGAGCAACTCGGCTTCGACCGGTTCCCAGACGGGCGGGGACGCCGCCAGCTCGGCGCGGACGTCCTTGAGGAAGGCGCGGTGCTCCGCCTCCGGTCGAAGGTCGCCGAGCCAGCGGTCCAGCAGCGCACGGAGGACAGGGGCAGGCAGCGGGTCTGCGACCTCCTTGGGCACGTACAGCCAGTGCTCCGACGGACGGGGCAACACCAGGAGGTCGGGGGCGAAGGCCTGGATCACCTGCTCGAAGCGGTGAGTGGGCCCCGTGCGGTAGGGCTCGGCCCCTTCGGGACGGCCCAGGTTGCAGAGCGCCAGTATCGCCTCGCGCCAGGTCTCGGGGAAGCGCAGCGCGCGGTAGCGGCTCACCACGGTGGCCTCCGGCGAGACGGGTTGCCACGAGGCGGCGCGGATGGAGTCGTAATTGACGGGCACGGTGTCCTCAACGGTGGTGTTCGAGGTCGGACAGGGCGTTGTACAGCGGTTGGTAGAGCAGCCGGGCGATGGCCGGATCCGCCGGGTCCGGAAATGCCGCAGGATCGGCTCCGGCGTCGAAGTACGGGGTGAGGATGGAGCGGAGGGCTGCGAGGAGTCCGTCGTCGAGGGGGACGGGGCCCGTGGCGCCGGGAGATAGCGCGCGGGCCGTCCTCGGGGCGAAACTGGCGTCGACGAAGACGACCCGGGCCGGCACCCCGCCCCGCACGAGCCGGCCGATCACCTGCCAGATGGTGACCAGCTGGTCCCAGGCGAAAGCCCGTCTCTCCCAGGGCGACAGCCGGGAGTAGACGTAGCGCCGGGACAGCAGGCGACGCCATTCCTGCCGCGCCTCGTGGCGGAAGTCGAGCCCGGCCCGGTCGAGCCCGGCCCGGTCGAGCCCGGCGGCCTTGGCGACGAGCTCGCCGAACGTGGCCGGACCCGTGCGGTTGTCGGGCCGCCGCTGGTCGCGGACGAAGCGGCAGACCCAGTCGTTCACCGCGAAGATCGCCAGCGCCAGGTCGTCGGGACGGGGATGCGGCCGGGCCAGGAACAGGGCGGTGCCGAAGGCCGCGTTGCGATCGGTGTTGAGGATGTTGTGCCCGCGCTCGACAGCCAGCAGGGGAGCCACCAGCAGTTCGGCGTCGTGGTCGTCGGCGAACATGGCGAGGTCGCCCCGTCGCAACGTGGTGGCGTGCTCCGCGACCGCCGGGTCCGTGCCGCGTACGGACTGGTCGAGGTCGGCGTCGTCGGCGGCCAGTACCCGCACTTTGCCTCGCCAGCGGTCCAGCCCGTGCAGCGTGTCGGCGACGGCGTTCGCCTCCTTGTAGCTGCCGACGAGCAGGATCGCCCGGCGCCGGTTGTCGTCTCCGATGAGGGCCAGCTCCTCCTCCAACGGGCTCGCACTGCCACCCCGCCCAGGGCTGCCGAGGCGCATGGCGAGCGCCCTGGCGGCCGCCGGCCGGACCCTGGGGTCGGTACCGGACAGGCTCATGGGCGTTCCGTCGGCGTCATAGAGGAAGCGCGTGGCGAAACGCGACTTCCCCACCGCGTCGAGCGAGCCTTCCGACGGCATGAGCACGGCGGCCACCGGGGCCAGGACGTGGGCGCGGGTCGACGCGCCGGCCCAACTGGTGCCGGACATGAGCACCACATGCGGTCCCGGGCGTCCCTGGCCCGGGTCCGCGCCCAGCTCGTGGAGGGAGAGAAGCAGCTCCCTGCCCACGCCCGCGCACCGGAAGAAGCGCAGCGTGCCGCTGTGGTTGCCGTCCTCGTCGCGTTCCCGCTCGTCCGGGAGGTACTGGAAGCCGAGGACGTTGCCCATCGGGGCCTCCGGGATGAGCGGCGCGTAGTCGAGCGGCGGCCGCCTGGCCAGCTCGTTGCCGGTGGTGTCCAACCGGAGAGCGGCCTCGACCTGGGGCCAGAGGAACGTCAGACGTTCCAGGCGCTGATGGAGAGCCGACAGCACGAGCAGGAACTCGAGCCGTCGGCAGGTCAGGTCGCGCCAGGCGTCGTCCCGCGCGAGGGCGGGTGTGCCCTCGATCAGCTTGTCGAGCAGAGCCTTGACACGGGCACGGGTGCGGGCCGTGTTGAGCGTGTGCAGGAGGTCGCGCGTGGTTTCGATCAGGTCGTCGGTGCTCGTGTCGTACGGGCCGGAGTCGCCCAGCGGATCGTCGCGGAAGGCGTCCAGGAGTTTCGTGAGCTCTGAACGGAGAGAGTCCAAGAAGATCCGGCTGTCGTCGGCATCGGGCGAATCGTCGTCGTAGGGCTCGTACAGCTGCCGCTCGTCACGCACTCCTTCGGGGCCCGGGTGCTGTTCGTCGAACCAGTCCCCGAGCAGCTTCTCCTGCAGGGTCCACGGGCTGAAGTACTCGATCTCCGCCCAGTCGCGCAGATCCTCACCGGAGATGAGCAGCCGGTAGAGCCGGTCGGTGGCGGCGGTGACGACGGTCAGCGCCGAGTTCCACCGCTCGACGTCCTGGTCCGTGAGGGGCAGCCGGCCGCGCCGCGAGAGCTCCTCGATCTTGTGGGTGTGCAACTGGTCGAGCCAGGAGTCGGGATCCGGGCGGACGAGTGTCGCCGAGGGGGCGAAGATCTCGTCCAGCTTCATCTGGACCGAGTCGGCCTCGTCGACGATGACGATGTCGCTGAGCAGGCAGGCGAGTTCGAGATGGCGCAGCCGCTCCTCGTTCAGGTGCTGCGGGACGGCGCTCTGCACGAGGCTCGCCGGGTTGGCGACCCAGATCAGCCCTCCGACGAGGTTGCGCGCCGCCCGGTGACGCGGGCATCTCGCCCACACGGGGCAACCGCGCCGGCTGCCCCGCAGTTCGTCGGCCGGTTGCTGTTGCGCGGCCTCGCCCGGCTGGTACGGCTCAGGCAGGACGATGTCGGACGTGTGCTGAGCCTTTCGCCGCTCCGGGTGGAGCGCGGTGCAGGGCGCGTCGGCGTACCGCAGCGGCTGGATGGCCTCCGTGCCCCGCAGCGCATCGATCACGCACGTCGTGCTGAGGTCGTCGAAGCCCGCCGCGTCGTGGTCGAGCAGGTTGTCCAGGCCGCGCGAGGCGAGCCGGCGATGCAGCCGCTGCACATGGGTCTCCCGCGTGGTGGGTCCCAGCACCGGCACGGCGGGCAGCTCCAGATCGTTCAGCAGCTCGCAGAGCCGCAGCTGCTCGGCGACGTCGCCGACGACGAGGGTGACGCGCAGGTCCCGCTGTGCGGCCCAGACCGCGACGAGCGTCATCAGCGTGCTCTTGCCCGCGCCGACCATGCCGGCCAGATGCATGAGCCCGTCGAGGTGGATGTCGTCCCGTTCGCTGAAGTCCCGGCCATCGGCATCGCGAGGCGCGAACCGCAGCTCGTTGATGCGCTCCTCCCAGTTCCCTGGCCGCTCCACGCCCAGCTCCCGTTCCCGCTCGTCCATCCAGACCGCCGTGGCCAGCAGCTCGGAGCGCTTGATCGTGAGTGGGACGCCTCCGCCCGGACGTCCTCGCGCCAGGTCGTGACCGGGGACGGGATCGAAGATCAATGCCTCGGGGATGGTGACGGACGTGGGACGGCGGCGGTCCATGAACCCGTTTCGCCCCGCGGGAGCGAGGGGAAGCGGCTTGCGTGCGTGTTGCGGCAGCTTGGCCAGCGCGTCGTCGTAGACCGTGACGCGGTCGAACGCGATCGTCGGGGTCAGCTGAAGAGCGGGGCCGCCGTCCTCCGGGAGGTCGTAGGCACGCAACCGCGCGGGCACCTGGCGGTACAGGTCCAGGGCCTGGTGCCAGGCGCGGCGTCGGCGCAGCGTCCAGAGGAGGTGCCGGGCGGCGACGAGCATCGTGTCGTGCTCAGCGGTGCGGGCCAGCCCGGCCGCGCGGGCGAAGGGGTAGCCGCCGAGCAGCGTGTACACGCCTTCGGCGGGCTCTCCCGGGGCCAGCCGCTGCAGGAGCCGCAGGGCCAGCTCGACCTGACAGAGATGGGCCGGTTTCATGCCTTGCAGCGCTACGGTCAGGCCGCTCCAGACCTGGCCGAGTTCGCGACTGACCGGTCGGTGCCAGCTTTCGCGATCACGCACGGCTGTCCCCCTTCTGCTTGCGGACCCGGACCCGTGCCCTGGCCCTTCCGATCAGGTCTGTGTCGGTGAGGAGCGGCAGGTGGCGGGCCTGGGAGGGGCGGTTCCGCTCGTACACGGAGATGTAGTCGCGCCTGGTCGCGACCCGGTGGTGGGGTACGACCCAGAACGCCTCGTCGTACGGCGGCTCCTGCGGCACCGGGCGGGCCGAACGGCCGAGGAAGAGCGGGTTCGCCCAGTCCTTCACATCGACCGCCCAGCGGTGACCGTCGGGAAAGGTGACGAGCAGGTCGTAAGCGTCATAGCCCGGCCACATCCGGACCGCCAACCCCAACGCCTTCAGCTCCTCCTCCAAAGCCGTCTCGGCACGTCCAGGCCCGGTGACGAACTGCCGCACCGGCCGCTCGACCTGGTGCACCTCTCCCATCTCCGCTGGACGCAGCCGCGTACCGAGGGGGGCCGGTCCCTGGCGGCGGCAGTGGTCGCGCTCGCACCACCACTCCCCGTCGTGGACGGGGGTGAGCAGGGTCAGGCAGCGCCCGCAGCAGACGTATTCACCGTCGTACCGATAGCTGTCGGGAACCGGGAGGTAGATGCGCCGGATCAATTCGTGCACCGGCTCCAGGACCAGGTCGTTGAGGACCTCGAAGCTCTCCGGCGCGGTCAGGACGGGGCGGTTGACGAGCAGCCCGCGGAAGGCCGTGTAGGCCTCCTCCTCGCCGAACGCCCGGCACAGGCGCAGTGCGGTGTGGATGATCTCGCGGTCGCGGAAGGCCAGCGCGCTGTCGCGGGTGCACTCGGCCCATTCGTGGCAGAGCTCGGTGGGTCGCCCAGAGTCCGCGTCGAGCAGCCGGTCCTCAGGACCGATCGCGTCCGCGGGCAGGTCCACCGGCCAGTCCGCGAGGGCCACCTCCTTGCACCAGGACACGAGCTCGGTGAGGCTCGCCGGTGGCGTGGCCTCCCTGAGCAGACAGGCGAGGACCGTGCGGTCCAGCGCTCGCTGGGCCTCCGGCGGGTAGGGCAGGGTGAACGCGTCAAGCCCGGTCTGCGCGTCGAGCGCGAGCATGGCGCCGGCCAGCGTACGGACCAGTGGAATGCCTTGGTGCGCGGCGGCGTCAGGCAGCGTGTCGGTGGTCATCGGGCTTCTCCTGAAGCGGTGCACCAGCGGCGGACTTCGCAATCGGCGCAGTGGTCGCCGGGGGCGGGGGAGTAGGTCTCGTCGCTCGCCCATCCGGCGGCGAGGCCGGCGACGATCTCGCGCGCCTCGTTGTGGGTAGCTTGGTCGAACGGGTCGATCTCCTCGCAGACCGACCCGTTCTCCCGGAGGATCTCCAGCTCGATCCGCGACCGGCGGGGATCACCGCCGGGAACGCCGGCAGCCATCAGCAGGACGGCCAGCGCGAGCTGCGGAAATTCCCTGAGCAGGGAACGGCCTTCCCACGTACGTCGCGACGCGGTCTTCGTCTCACGCCATACCCAGCCGCCTGATTCGGTGTAGAGCAGGTCGGGGTCGGCGATGACGACCGCATCCACGACCGGGTCGTAGGCGGCCAGACGCCACTGGGGACGGACAAGCTCGCTCTCCAGCAGCCCGTCAAGCGGGCAGAAGGTGCGATGTTCTTCGATCATGCGGACAGCGGGGCTCAGTTCCTCCTCCGTCAGGCCCGGCAGCTCGGTAGGAGGTGGAACGTTCCGGCAAGGAGTCCGGGCATCTTGGCCGTGCCGGTCGTTCAGCCACGCATCGACGGCGCGACCGCGGCGGATCGCCTCGTTCTCGATCCGGCCGTCCTTGATGAACAGGGCCCGGGTCAGATGGAAGCGCGCGGGGCAGGAGTTGTAGGCGCGCAGGTCGCTGATGGAGACGCTACGCCGCTTGCGAGGACGGCGAAGGGCGGGTACACCCAGGAGCCCTGGAACTACGGGAAGAGCTGCGCAGCCGAGTAGTCCTTCACAGGTGGTGCAGTCCGATCCCGGGCGCAGTGCCCGCCCGTCGAGGACGGCGCCGTACCGCTTCTTGGCATGTTCCTCGAACTGGCGTACCGCCTCTTCGGCATCCCAGTCCGCCAGGACGAGGGGCTTGCCGTCGGCGAGGCCGACGCCGATGACGCGGACCTGCTGCGGCTTGACCGCATCGGGCTCGACACTCCGGTAAGGCTCGCCGAAGGACCCGCGAGCCGGTACTCCGGTCGCCGCGATCGCGGCGGCGGCCGCGATCTCCGCCTCCGACCGGTTCTCCTTGGCCGAGCCAATGGACGGAATCCAGATTTCCCGCACTGAGCCGTCCGGGGTGGCGTACCTTCGGCACCAGGCGGTGCGCTCGTACTGCACAACGCCTCTCGTGTCCGGCTTGCGCAGCCGGCTCAGTCCCACCCACTCGGTGGTCACAGGGAATGTGACCGGGTATCCGGCGGCCTGGTGCCGTGCCCGAGCGGCGAGGTAGGTCGGCACGGCTTCGAGTGCCCACGCGCGGTGCACGGGGTGACAGTTACGGGTGTGCCGGTCGTCCGCCAGTGCGGCCTGCACGCTGCTGCCACGGTGCTCGATCGCGTCGAGCATGCTCTGCACCGGTGTGAAGAAGAAGTCCTGGATGGGCTTCCTGCGGGAGCGTTCGGGGGTCTGCGTCAGGAGCGGGCGGGCCCGGAGGGCCCTTCCCCAGGCGCAGGCGTCCGCTGCCGAGCGCAGCAAAGGCAGGCCGATCCTCACCACGTCGGATCGGCCGCTGAGGCCGGAAGGCATCGGGAGAGTGCTCACGACTACAGAGAACCGTAGTCTGTGAACTTAGTCAAGCGACAGTAAGTGTTCTGTCTTGGTAACATGTGGGCGTGAACACCATGCAGGGGGAGGACGCCATGCGGCCGGGAGACGTGCTCTTCGAGAGGTTCCGAATCGGCGCCTGCCTGAAGACGGGCGGCATGGCGCGTGTCTGGCTGGCCGAGGACTTGCACTCGGGGGAGACGGTCGCGGTCAAGGCACTCGGTCGCGACTACTGGTCCTCTCCGTACGACGTCGATGAGCGAGTCATCCGCAGTGAGGCGTTCAAGCGCTTCGAGCGAGAGCGGGATCTCCTGGACAAGTTCGCGGGCCCCGGCATCCCGCGACTGCTTGACTACGGCTTCTTCCGTGGGGGCCCGTGCGTGGTAATGGAGCTGATCTCGGGGAAGAACCTGCGGGACTTCCTCTCCCTCCATCAGCCGCCGCCGATGGTCGCGGCCGCCGCGATCGGTGTGCAGATCCTGGAGATCCTCGACAGGATTCACAAGGGCGGTGTCGTGCACCGCGATCTGAAGCCGCAGAACGTGGTGCTCGCGGACAACGGCAGTGTCCACATCATCGACTTCGGCATCGCCCTGCCCACCGACCCGCAGGCCACCCGCTACACCCGCCACGGCCACACTCCCGGCAGCACCGGCTACATGGCGCCAGAGATCATCCGCGGTGTGAAGAACCCGACCCCCGCGGCCGACCTCTACGGCTTCGGCTGCATGCTGTACGAGTTCGTCACCGCGAAGCAGGTGTTCAGCGAGCTTCGCGACCGCAGCATCGAGGACCAGCACCGAAGTGATCCTCCGCCGCGTCTTGACCCCGCGCGACACCCCGTGGGCGCCGACCTGGCCGACCTGACCTGGAGGCTGTTGCAGAAGGAGGCCGCCGGCAGGCCGAGCCTGGCCGACGGGCTTGAGGTGCTGCGCCGCTATCTTCCCCGGCTCGGGGACCCCGCCCCCTCGCCCCGGTTGCACCCGGATCCCACTCTGCCGTTCAGGGAAGGCCGCGAATCACCGCCCGTGCCCGCAGCGCCGGCGCCCGTACAGCGGCAGCGCCCATCTGTGAGGCGCAGGCAGATGCCGAGCCGCCGCGAGTTCGGAGACCTGCTCGACGCCGCCGAGCGCGAAGTGCTGGCGCAGCAGCCCGGCATGCACACGGAGCGGGTGGTGGCGCGGCTGAGGGAGGTGGAAGCGGCATGGGGTCCGCGTGAGCGCCTCGTCGTACGGGCTCAGCTGGTCCGCGCGGATCGTGCCCGGCTCGAAGGGGACTGGCCCGGAGCCGGCAGGCTGTACCGCACCGTGGAGCGGACCCCACTCGAGGCGAAGGACGTGGACCTTCTCCTGGAATCCCGTCTCGGCGTCGCCGAATGCCTGGTGCCCGAGAAGGACGACACCGAGGCTGCCTTCACCCTGTGGAAGGCGGTGGTCATCGAGCTTCGCGGCCTGCCCCGCTCGCCCCTCAAGGTGTATGGGCGATGTCGCGAGTTCGCCGCGGAGCTCGCTGAATGGGGTCATCGCGATGAGGTCGAGACGATGCTCAGCTCTCTCGGAGCCGCCCGGCCGCCAGAAGTTCGGTGAGCGTCCGGCTCAGCGTCGCTCCCACATGGCCCACCTCCGCGACGGCCCGTTCGAAACGCACCAGCCGACGATGGATGTCGCCGTATCGGCGCTGCTCATCGATGGGGAGACGCGGCACCAGGAGACGCCGCGGATCCACTCGCGATGTGGTGGTGGCGTGTGTGCCGGCCTGCCGCGCGTTGAAGTGCGCGCGCAGGCAGGCGGCCAGGAACCATGGGTCGAGACGCTCGGTGTCGGGCCGGAGCCGATGGATGTGCGGCCCCAGAACCGTGGGTGCGGAAACGTCCACCCACGCGCTGAACTCGCCCGACGGAACGACCACCACCACGTCGTGGGAAGAGGTCACGGTGATGCCCTTGTCCCGTTCGAGCTGCTCGACGTCCTCAGCGGATATCCAGAACGGGGGCGGCTGCCCTTCCCGCAGATCCGTGACGGTGAGCACCGGAACCCCGTCATCGGGCCGCTCACCCCGCCGTAGGTACTCATCCGGGATCGCCTGCCCTGGTGCCAGGGCAAGCGCGCCGGCTTGCTCCAGGTCGGCGACGGAGACGGCGTGGGTGTCCGCCACTTCCCGCACCACTTCGAGATCGCGCAGGCTCTTCCCCAGGTCCTGGGCTTCCTGCAAGTTCGAGTCGAACTCCCGCCAGGCACGGCGATGATTGACGACCGATACCGACAGGCTGGTGGGCGCATGCCGGGCGGGAGTCAGATCGGTCTCCTCGCCCAGCAGATCTATGACCGGTATCTCGATGCTGCTCTCCCGCGCCTCACCTGCCATCGCGCCGAACACCCGATCTCGGACGGCGTCCCAGTCGACAGCCTGAGCGCGGGCGGCTGACAAGGTGGCCCGGCAGTCGGCCGCGTCCACCATGAGAACCGAAGGAGCGGTCCGGCGCTGGGCCGGTGGGCGCAGGATCCACAGGTGCAGGCCGACCCCGAAGGGCGGAGCAGCACCCGGAGGCAGGGCGATGACGGCTCTGAGCGCCCCCGCACGCAGCATCGCCGCCCTGATGCGACGACCCGCGCGACGTGAGGCCACGGCGGGCGGCAGCAGCACGACGGCGACGCCGTCATCGCCCAGCGCGGAGACGATGTGCTGCACCCAGGCGAGTTCGGACTCGGTCCGTGGCGGCAGGCCGAACAGCCATCGCCGGTCGGTCGCCAGCTCCGCATGCCCCCAGTCGCGGTCATTGGTCGGCGGATTGCAGAGGACCACGTCGGCGATGGCGGCCGGCGATTCGCCACGCAACGTGTCGGTCGTCCTGATGTCGATCTCGGGCGTCCCGGCCAGCAGCGACAACCTGGATCCCGCCAGCATGGCGAGCACGGGGTCTCGTTCGTATCCGGCAAGCCGGCATGCGCCCTTCCAGTGTTCCGCGCCGGCCAGGAGCAGTCCGCCGGCACCACAGGCGGGATCGAGCAGCATGCCGATCGTCCCTGGCCTGGACCGGGCCGCCACTTCCGCCATGAACGAGGCGAGCGGGGCCGGCGTGGTGGTGATCTGGCGTATGTGCGTGCCGAGCCACCGGTCGAGAAGGTATTGGAAAGTCTCGCCGCCGCCTTGACGTACGGAGAGCTCGAGAGCCTGATCGACCAGCTGCTCTTCACTGGGATCGAGCTCGTGATGGGGCGCGTCTCGCAGCCGGGCGCCGAACTCGGCGATGACCCGGCCCATCCGGTCACGATCGCCCAGAGCCTCGAAAGACGGCCAGAGGCGTTCGAGTGAACCGGTGGACGACCCGAGCTTGTCGTGCCGGCGGAGCCATTCCTCGATCTGGTCCAGGGAGAACTGCGGGCTGGTGTCCGTACCGCTGACGGGGGAGGGGAAGGTGTGGTGCCGTCTTCGCCAATTGCTGACGGCGGCCCGTCCGACCCCGGCGATGCGCGCGATCTCGGCGAGTGTCACCATGACAGGGCGCTCGCCCATGAATATCAAGCCCTTCCCGGAACCAGTCCGCTCAGGTCTCCCGACCTAAGCGCGACTCTGTTGACGCAGTTTTCATCATAGCCTTCTGCTAGGCAAGGTAACCAGGCTACTAGCACACGTGTTCTACATTCGAGATGGTGGGACGAACGGGCTGGGCGCGCCGCTCCACGACACGTAGAGTGCCTCGCACGCCCGCGTGCAGGCGACGAAGAGCACGCAGCGCTCCCGCAGCATGTCGCTCTCGTGCTGGAGCCGGTCCACCTCGGCCGGCGTGATCTCCTTCGCGAACGGCACCGCGCCGGCGGTCACCCCCACCACGGCCACGCAGCGGAACTCCAGCCCTTTCATGGCATGCATGGTGGCCAGGCGAATCCCCTCGGCGTTCGCCGCCGGCTGGTCCTTGACCTTGACCGCCGGGATGCCCTCGGCCACCAGCCGGTCGTGGACCTTGTTCAGCAGGATGTTGAAGCGCGTGCAGACGGCGATCTCGCTCGGCCGCACCCCCTGCCCGAGCCACTCCCGCACCCGCTCGACGACCGCCGTGACCTCTGCCTGCTCACTGGGGAAACCGGCGGTGCGCGGGCGCTTGCCGTGCAGCAGGGACCGGTAGCCGGACAGGCCCTCGTTGCCCTGCCCGCCCAGGTCCTCGACGAGCGACCCGTCGAGCAGGCCGGTCGACCAGGTCAGGATCTCCGCCGTGCTGCGGTAGTTGATGCGCAGCCGGCCGCTCCGCCCGGCCACGGAGATGCCGAGCGAGCCGAGCGAGACCTTGGAGTCGTAGATCCGCTGGTGCGGGTCACCGGTGATGAAGAGATCGTCCGAGCCGTCGAGGACGGCCGCGCGCAGCACCCGCCACTGCGCCGGGTGCAGGTCCTGCGCCTCGTCCACGATGACATGGTCGAAGCCGTGTCGCCGCAGGTCGGAGCCGCCGAGCAGGCGGGTCGCCTCAACGCAGAGCTGCAGGTGGGTGCTGACACCGCCGCCGCGGAGCTCCGCCGTGAACGCCTCGACCGCGTCCCAGACCTGCTCCCGCTGCCGCGGCCCGATCGCCTTGCCCCGGCCGCGCCTGGGCGCCTGAAGATATTCGGTCCGCGAGGTGATCCGCTGCGCGAGGACGACATGCCGGTACTCCTGGTGCAGGAACTGCTCGGTCCACGGCAGGTCCAGCCGCTTGATCACGCGCCGCCAGATCTGCCGCTCGTCGGCGTCCCCGATCATCTTCGGCGTGCGGCCGGTCAGCGCCCGCACGATGCGGTAGGCGTAGGCGTTCACCGTGGTGACGTCCACCCGCGCGAGCTGCTCCTCGTCATCCAGGAGCAGCGTGAGGTTCTCCCGCAGCGCCGCCGCGAGCGCGGTGGTGTACGTCGTGAGTAGGATCCTGCTGCTGGGGGAGCGGCTGAGTAAATGCTTGACCCGGTGCAGCGCGACCACCGTCTTGCCCGTCCCCGGGCCGCCTGTCACCTGCGCCGGCCCGTTGTAGGACGGGCGGTAGGCGATGCGCCGCTGCGACGGATGCAGGAAGACCCGCCAGGCGGCGAACGGCTTGCTGAGCACGTCGGTCAACTCGTCCGCGCTGCTGACCAGGGTGATCCGGGTGGTGGTGTTGATGATCGCCCGCTCAAGGCTCCGGTCCGCGTCGGCGGAGGCGCCGACGGGGCGGCGCTCGGCCACGACCTGCTGGTAGACCTCCTGGGGCGAGAACCCCTCCGCGAGATACTGCAGCACCTCGAACTGGTCCTCGGGCAGGAGGGAGGCGAACGCGTTCAGCTGCGGTTTGTCGATGACGGTCCGTACGGCGCGCAGCACCTGGTCGTCGATGCCGAGATCGCGCAGCACGGTGTCGGAGTGCTCGGCGAACAGCAGTGACGGCGCCTCGGCCGCCGCCTGCTCCAGAGCCGGGGTGAGCTGCTCGATGGCGACGACGTTGCGCACCTCCAAGGCGTGCGTGGCGGCGTTGACGGTGTAGAGCCGCTTGGCCGCCCACCCGTAGGCCTCGTCGTGCGGGACGACGTTCAGCAGCAGGAACGTGTCGGTCCCGTCGTCCGGGGCCAGGACCACGCCGCGCCAGAAGTCGGTGACGCGGATGGTCCGCATCCGCGGGTCCCGCGCGTTCACCACCGACTCCAGGTGCAGGCCCTTGTCGGCGTACAGCTCGGCGATGGAGAGCTGCTGGAACCGTTTCATGGCCTTGCGCACGCCCGCCTTGACCTGCTTCTCCAGAGCATCGAAGCTCTCCCAGAAACTGTTGGCGAAGGCGAGCTGCGGCACGCGAATCTCCCAAGGCGAGTGATGGATCACTAGGGTATGGGTGAGCGGTTCGCCGAGCCAGGTATCTCAGAAGATCGCGATCGTCCAGGACGGATTCCGGATCGTTGTCGGTCAAGGAGGTTGAATGAATCTCAACAGGTACTCCCTGACAGAGCTCGAGCAGCGCTTCGTCAACGTCGCGGCCGACCGGGGATATGAACTGGCCAAACCGCTGGTGAAGATCTGCGAATTAAGCCATCCGGCAGGCTCCGTGACGATCTATCTTGACCGCGAGCGCAGCCTCCGCCGTGCGATCAGAGTGAAGATCCATCCGGAAACTCCCGTCGAGACGCTTGAGGCCATCGAGGCCATCCAAGGTCTGAGCATCAGCCCTGACCTGTACCACCATGACAACATGAGCCGTTTTCCGAGGAGACTGAACGGAGGCAAAGAGAAGATCCATTTCGCTCGTGTAGTCGTATGCGCCGATATCACCGCCTTCGGTCGTCTACTACAGACGCTTGCGGCGGAGTGATCCAATCCTGCGGGCCGGAAACCAGCACATCGTCCAAGCGGCAAAATCAGTTCGAGTCTGAAACTCGGACACCCGTCACACGCGCAGGACGGTGACCTGGCGGCCGGACGGGGTGGTGGCCTGGTCGAAGCCGCCGCGTTCCTGCCAGGGCGGGGCCTCGGGGCGGCGGTCGAAGATGACCAGGACGCCGGTGTTCAGGGTTAGCCGGTCGAGGTAGCGGTCGAGCTGGGCCAGGCCCTCGGGCTTTGGGTCGTCCGCGCCTGGCCGCCACACCTTGAGTTCCATGGCTTCGCGTTGCATCAATCGTTCGCCCTCCGGTCCGCTGTACGGCCAGCGAACGAGCACGTCCAGGCGTTTGGTGCCGGCGGCGTACTCGCGGTCGAGGTAGCCGCCGCCGTTGACCAGGCGATGCAGGAAGGCCATGAGGATGATCTGGCACGCGGCCTCGTGGTAGCCCTCCTGCTGGATGAGGACTTCGCCGTGCTCGCGCCAGAACACGACGAACTCCTCCAGCAGGCGTGGCAGGTCGAACCGGCCGTCGGGGAGCACGAAGCTGTGCGGATCGGCGTGGACGTTCTGCTCCGTCAGGTCGCCCAACACGCGCAGGATGACCTCCCGGTAGATCGGGTTGGCCACCTGCGGCGGAGGTTGTTGCGTGATCAGGCCCAGATCGCGGGCGTAGGACAGGTCCTCGGAGTTGCCGCGGTCGGTGTAGGGGCCGCCGGCCACGATCGGCTCCATCACCCGCTTGACCCGGGGCTCGTACAGTCGTGCCGCCAGGGCGTCCAGGTGGGTGGCGCGCGCCCGGATCAGCCGCTCTTTCGCGTCCTCCACCTGCCGATCGCCGATCGTTCCTGTCACCTTCATCTCGGTGATGATCTCATCAGCGAGGGCGTTGACCAGCCAGGGTTGTCCCTGGGTGAGCTCGAAGGCGCGGTCCACGGCTTCCTTGGTGAACTCCTGGCCGGTGGCCTGGGTGTGCTGGTCGTACAGTTCGGCAATCTGGTCAGTGGTGAAGTCGCCCAGACGCAGTGATTTGCGGATGATGTTGAACGGGCTGGCCGCGTTGAACCGGTCGGGGACGCCGCCGGAGGCGACCTTGTAGTCACGCAGGTCGCGCAGCCCGCACAGCACCACGGACGAGGGGAACGGATAGCCCTTCGATCGCCTGTTGTGCCCGTCGCGGAGCTGGCCGAGGATACTGGCCAGGCTGTTACCCTGCAGGGCGTCGATCTCGTCGAGGAACAGCACCACCCGGCGCGGGCAGCGTCGGCACCACTCACGCAGCGCCGCACCGAACCGGCTACCTGGCGTGGCCTTCGGCCAGGAACGCGGCGGTAGCAGCTTCTTCGGCCAGCCCGACAGATCTGCGGCCTCGCGGAGGGAATCCAGCAGAAGCGACTCAGCCCAGGCGACGTCGTCGCCGGCCGCTTTGGCGCGCTCGCAGGAGAACATCAGGGCGGCGGTGTCGCCCTCGGCGGTCAGGTCGGAGGCCAGAGCGTCCAGGACAGTGGTCTTTCCGGTCTGCCGGGGGGCGTGCAAGACGAAGTAGCGGTCCACCTCGATGAGCGCCCGTGCCTCAGGGAGCCGTGGTGCGGGGGGCAGCATGTAGTGGAGCCGAGGGTTGCAGGGACCGGTGGTATTGAAATATCTCGCTCGGGGTGGTGGCATGGTCACATTCTGCCACCGTTCTGGTGCGAGGCCCCGAAGATCCTCAAGTAGGCCTCGGTCAGCTCCTCGTCGGTGAGAGGTCCGTACTGTTCCCGGTTCAGTAGGTCGGCGAACAGGAACCACTGCCGCAACAGGAACTCTCGGTAGATCGGGTTGGCGATCTCTGGCGCTCCGGTTCCCCGGATGAGACCCAGATTGCGAACGTAGGAGAGGCCGTGGTCGAAGGAAGCGTCCGTGACCGGCGATGTTCCCTCCATGGCCGCGCGGATCACCTGTTCCACTCGAGGCTCGTAGAGTCGCGTCTTGAGGGCGTCCAGGTGGATGGGCCGCTCCTGGATCAGCCGCTCCTTGGCCTCATCGACGTGCGCGGTGGTGATGGCGCCACTCGTCCCCATCTGGAACGTGATCTCGTAGGCGAGGGCATTGACCAGCCAGGGCTGGCCCTGGGTCAGGTTGAAGACCCGGTCCACCGCGTCTTTGGTGAACGCTTGGCCGGTCGCCTGAGTGTGCTGGTCGTACAGTTCGGCGATCTGATCGGTGGTGAAGTCGCCCATGCGCAACGACTCGGTGATGATCCTGAACGGGCCGGCCGGATTCGACCAATCGCGGTTGCCTGCGGGGGTGACCTTGTAGTCAGGCAGGTCGCGCAGTCCGCACAGCACCATGGACGAAGGGAAGGGACGGCCCTCATGCCGAGCGTTGTGGCCGTCGCGAAGCTGGCTGAGGATGCTGACCATGCTGGAGCCCAACAGGGCGTCGATCTCGTCGAGAATCAGGACCACCCGGCGCGGGCTACGGCGGCACCATTCGCTCACCGCCGCACCGAACCGGCTGCCCGGCGCGACTTGGGGCCAGGGATCCGGCGGCAGCAGTTCCTCGGGCAGTCTCGACAAGTCGGCGGCCCGACGGAGATTGTGCAGCAGAATCTCCTCCGCGGCGGCGTGGTCGTCGCCGGCCGCCCTTGCGGTCTCGCAGGAGAACATCAGGGCGGTGGTGTCGCCCTCGGCGTTCAGTTCGGACGCCAACGTGTGCAGCGCGGTCGTCTTGCCGGTCTGGCGAGGCGCGTGGAGCGCGAAGTAGCGGTCCTTCTCGATGAGCTCACGCACCTGCTGGAGCTGCGGCGTGAGCGGCAGCATGTAGTGGCGCCTGGGGTCGCAAGGTCCGGCGGTATTGAAGAACTTCGCTCTTGGTGCTCGCATGGTCACAGCTTGCCGCCTACTTGGTTGTTGCGCCGAGGGACAAGCCCTCTCTGACGCCGGCGACTCATTCATGGAACCCGCCGTCCCTCGCAGACGAACCAGACGATCTTGCCGTCCGGCGTCGGATCGACACCCCATCGCTCGGAGTAGGCCGCGACGATGGCCAGCCCGCGTCCGTGCTCCTCGTCCGGCCCCGCAGGTAGCGGAGTCGGCCAGACGGGGCTGTGGTCGGCCACCTCGCCCCGGACGCTTCGGCCCTGCCGGTGCAGGGAGAGGGTCACCGCGGACTTCGCGTGCACGATCGCGTTGGTGACGACCTCCGACACGACCACGGTCAGGTCGTCGGCCAGAGCGGACAGGCCCCACGCTGCGAGGGTCTCGCACACGAGCCGGCGCGCTGCGGCCACCGTTTCGGGCACGGCGGACAGGTCCCAGCCTGCCTCCTTGCCGCCTCGTGCGGGGGACGGAGCGAGCATCGGCGGGATTTCTCGCGGAGGGCCGTCGAGATGTCCCGGGACCGGATGGCGCGCTCCTCGATTGGGAAGGTGAGCATGCTTGTTCACCGCGCCCACCCCTCCAGCAGGGCTGTCCAGAGCTTGTCCGCCGCTGCCCTTCGCATCCAGGGGCTCTCGCTGACGTGGGTGCCGGTGGACGAGCGTACGGTGCGGCGGATGAAGGCCAGGCCCGCCGCCTCGCACAGCTCGTAGGACGTGGGGACGCAGCCGCAGGTGTGACTCCTGACCCTGATGGACACGGCCCTGTCCGTAGAGGCGGACCAGCTGATCTTGGTGAGACCGTTCTTGGCTGGTTCGGGGTGTGCGCTGTGGAAATCTGCCGTGCTCATGCCGGCCGCTCTGCGTGTGCGCCCAGCGCCCAGCCGTGGGTTTCGCGGGCAGTTATTTCCGTCACTTGGAATACCTTGAAAG
>NZ_JAPNNL010000096.1 GCF_027620315.1 Nonomuraea corallina
CCCCATCGACAGGGACCGGTTCGGCGGCTGCTCGCGGGACTGCCGGCCCGAGCCGGAGCCCCGCGAGGACGGCGGGCGGAACGACGGGCGGGACGTCTTCGCCGACCCCGCCGACCTGGACTGAGGTCCCCCGCCGCCGAGGTCAGAGACGGCGCAGGGCCGGCAGGAGCTCCTTCTCCGCCCAGGTGAAGAACGGCTCCTGCTGGTCGGCGCCGATCTGGACGAGGGCCACGTGCGTGTAGCCGGCCTCCACGTAGGCGCGGGCCGCCTCGACCACCGCGTCCACGTCGGCCCCGCACGGGACGTTCTCCGCCACGTCCTCGGGCCTGACCGTGCTGGACGCGGCCTCGAAGTTCACCGGGCCGGGCAGCTCGGCCATCACCTTCCAGCCGCCGACCGACCACCGCCACAGCCGGTGCGCCCGCTCCACGGCCGCCTCGGCGTCGGTGTCGTACGAGATCGCGAGCTGACCGTACACGGGCTTGCCCGCACCGCCGTCGCCATGGAACCGGCGCACCACGTCCGGCATCGGCTCGTTGACGACGAGGATGTCCCCGAACTCGGCCGCGAGCCGCACCGAGGAGGGGCCGGAGGCCGCGACGGCGATGGGGACGGGCTCGTCCGGCAGGTCGTAGAGCTTGGCCGAGTCGACGTCGTAGAACTCGCCCTGGAAGGTGACGTAGTCGCCGCCGAACAGTTCCCTGATGATCTGCAGCGCCTCGCGGAACATGCGGTGGCGGGTGTCGGCCGACGGCCAGCCCGCGCCGATGACGTGCTCGTTCAGGTTCTCGCCCGCGCCGAGCCCGAGCGTGAAGCGGCCGCCGCTGAGCGCTCCCATTGTGGCGGCCTTCTGCGCCACCACCGCCGGGTGGTAACGCATGATCGGGCAGGTCACGTACGTCATCAGGGGCAGCCGTTCGGTGGCCTGCGCCACCGCGCCGAGCACCGACCAGGCGTACGGCGAGTGGCCCATCTCCTCCAGCCACGGGAAGTAGTGGTCGGAGATGACCGCGTAGTCGAAGCCCGCCCGCTCGGCCCTGGCGGCGAACTCCACCAGTTGCGGGGCGGGCGTCTGCTCGCACATGAGGGTGTAGCCGAATTCCGCCATGGTGTGGGTTCGCCCTTTCTACTTGACGGGGTACGGGGACGCGATCAGGTCGCCCAGTTCCTCCAGCACGAGGCCGAGGCCGATGCCGAGGAGCCAGACGTCCTTGGCCACAGCGAGCCCCGCGGGGGAGGGTTTGACGCTGCCTTCCTGACGCAGGCCGGGGGTCTTGAGGTAGAGCCCGATGAGCCCGCCGGCGAAGGCGGTGAGCGCGGCTCCGGCCGCCAGCGACGGGACCATAGGCGCCAGCAGGGCGGCGCCGAGCGCGATCTCGGACTTGGACAGCAGGGCGGTGAACGTCCGCGGGTCCAGGTCGCGGAGGAAGGGGTAGACGCCCGCGGCCATCCCGTGCGTGCCCGCCGCGGTCTCCTCGTCGGCGCCGGCTTTGCTGAGGCCGGAGTTCAGGATGAAGATCCCGGCCGCCACGCGTGGCGGCAGCTGGTGGGGACGGGCGAAGAAGCGCATGAGTGCCTCCCGAAGACGCGTTCGCCAGACCTCCTTCCCCCGCTTTTTCCAGACATCCATGACTATGTCCGGATTTGACCGGGTCATCAGAGGTCCCGGTCGAATCGGGGCGGGGAGCTCACGGCCGGAATCGCGGTCCTCCCTCACCGGGACGCGCACTAATGTCTAGCTGTGACAACTGGCGCATACCTGAGATACCCCCATCTGTCCGGTGACCTCGTCACCTTCGTCGCCGACGACGACGTCTGGCTCGCCCCGATCACCGGTGGGCGCGCATGGCGGTTCACCGCCGACCGGACCCCCGTTTCGAACCCCCGCCTCTCGCCCGACGGCGCCCGCATCGCCTGGACCAGCACCCGCGAGGGCGCCCCCGAAGCGTTCGCCGCCGAGGTCGACGGGCCGGAGGGCGAGCGGCTCACCCACTGGGGGAGCGCGTCGACCCAGGTGCGCGGATGGAGCGCCGACGGACAGGTACAGGTCGTCAGCGCCGCGGGACAGGCCGCCCGCACCAGGATGTGGGCCCACGCCGTCCCGCTCGACGGCGGGCCGGCCACCCGCCTGCCCTACGGCTGGGTGAGCGACGTCGCCGTCAGCGGCGCCCGGGTGGTGACGGTGTCGCCGATCTGGCGCGAGCCGTCCCAGTGGAAGCGCTACCGCGGCGGCACCGCGGCCAAGATCTGGATCGACGCCGACGGCTCCGGAGAGTTCACCCGGCTGTTCGCCGACGATCCCGCCCAGCACTGGGCCGCCATGTGGGCCGGCGACCGGATCGCCTTCCTGTCCGACACCGACGGCACCGGGAACCTCTACTCCGCCCTGCCCGACGGCTCCGACCTGCGCAAGCACAGCGCCCACGAGGAGTTCTACGCCCGTCACGCCGCCACCGACGGCGAGCGGATCGTCTACAGCCACGCCGGCGACCTGTGGCTGCTGGAGAGCCTCGACGCGGAACCGTACCGGCTCGACATCAGGCTCGGCGGGCCGCGCCCGGCCCGCGCCAAGCGCCCGGCGCCCGCCCGCGCCGGCGGGTTCTCGCCCGACGAGACCGGCCGCGCCAGCGCCGTCGAGATCCGCGGCACCGCCCACTGGGTCACCCACCGCGACGGCCCCGCCGGCACGCTCCGCGCCGAACCCGGCGTCCGGGTCCGGCTGCCGCGCGTGCTCGGCTCCGACGGCCTCGCCATCTGGGTGTCCGACGCCACCGGCGAGGACGGCCTGGAGGTCGGCACCCCCGGCGGCGAGATCCGCACGCTGGCCGCCGGAGAGCTCGGCCGCGTGCTCGCCCTGACCGCCTCGCCCGACGGCAAGCACGCCGCCGTCGCCACCCACGACGGCCGCCTCCTCGTCGTCGACGTCGAGACCGGCGCCCTGCGCGAACTCGACCGCACCACCCACGGCGACATCAGCGGGCTCACGTTCTCCCCCGACTCCGCCTGGCTGGCCTGGGTGCACCCGCACCGGGAGCCGCTGTCGCAGATCAAGATGGGCCGCGTCGACGGCACCTCCACCATCGAGGTGACGCCGCTGCGCTTCTCCGACTACGACCCCGTCTTCACCCGCGACGGCAAACACCTGGCGTTCCTGTCGGTGCGCACGTTCGACCCGGTGTACGACGCCCACGTGTTCGACCTGTCTTTCCCCGTCGGCTGCCGGCCGTACCTGGTGCCGCTGCGCGCCACCACTCCCTCCCCGTTCGACCCCAGCCTGCAGGGCCGGGGCTTCAACGGCGAGGACGACCACCCGCCGGCGGAGAAGAAGAAGGACGACGCCGCGCCGCGCACCGAGGTCGACCCCGAAGGGCTCGGCTCCCGCGTGGTGCCGGTCCCCGTGCCCGCCGGCCGCTACGGCAACCTGCGCACGGCCAAGGACGCGCTGCTCTGGCTGCGGCACCCGCTCGCCGGCCGGCTCGGCGACGGCACCGAGTCCACCGGCGAGGTCGTGCTGGAGCGCTACGACCTGAAGAAGCGCGCCAAGGCCGAGCTGGGCAAGGAGTTCCGCGCCTTCGAGGTGAGCGGCGACGGCACCCGGCTCGTCGTCAACGGCAAGAACGGCCTGCAGACCCGCTCCGCCGGAGAGGGCGACGAGGTCGTCACCATCGAGCTGGACCGGGTCGCCGTCCGGCTCGACCCGGTCGCCGAATGGCGGCAGGGCTACCGCGAAGCGGGCCGGCTCATGCGCGACCACTTCTGGCGCGCCGACATGAACGGCGTCGACTGGCAGGGCGTCCTCGACCGCTACGCGCCGCTCGTCGAGCGCATCGGCGCCTACTCGGAGCTGATCGACCTGCTCTGGGAGGTGCAGGGCGAGCTCGGCACCTCCCACGCCTACGCCATCGGCAGCGGCGGGGCCGTCGACCCGCGCCGCCGCCAGGGCCTGCTCGGCGCCGACCTGTCCCGCGACGAGGACGGCACGTGGCGGGTCACCCGCATCCTGCCCGGGGAGTCGTCCGACCACGACGCCCGCTCGCCGCTGCTCGCGCCCGGCGTCGCCGTCCGGCCCGGCGACGCGGTCGTCGCCGTCAACGGCGCCCCCGTCGACCCCGCGCGCGGGCCGCTCCCGCTCCTGGCCGGCACCGCCAACCAGCCCATCCAGCTGACCGTCCGCCCGGCCACCGGCGGGGAGACCCGCAAGGTCGTGGTCACCCCGATCGCCGACGAGACCCGGCTGCGCTACCACGACTGGGTCGAGGGCCGGCGCGCCTTCGTCCGCGAGACGTCCGGCGGCCGGCTCGGCTACCTCCACGTGCCCGACATGGTGGCGTCCGGGTGGGCGCAGTTCCACCGCGACCTGCGTACCGAGATGGCGCGCGAAGGACTCGTCGTGGACGTGCGCGAGAACGGCGGCGGGCACGTGTCGGAGCTGATCCTGGAGAAGCTGTCGCGCAAGGTCACCGGCTGGATCCGGGTGCGCGGCCACGAGCCGATGCGCTACCCCGAGGACTCCCCGCGCGGGCCCGTCGTCGCCGTCACCGACGAGTACGCCGGCTCCGACGGCGACATCGTCAGCGCCGGCATCAAGAACCGCCGCATCGGCCCCCTCGTCGGGGTCCGCACCTGGGGCGGCGTGATCGGCATCGACTCGCGCTACTCGCTGGTCGACGGCACCGTGGTCACCCAGCCGCGGTACTCGTTCTGGCTGGAGGGGCACGGCTGGGGGGTGGAGAACCACGGCGTCGACCCGGACGTCGAGGTCGTCATGACGCCCCAGGACCGGGTCGCCGGCCGCGACCCCCAGCTGGAGAAGGCCGTGGAGCTGGCGCTCGCCGCCCTGGACGAGCACCCGGCCGCCACGCCGCCCGACCTCCCGCCCCTCCCGTAGGCTCCCGCGCCCGCAGCGGAGAATCCGACGCTCTCGGCGGGCCCGTAGGCTTCCCCGCCCGGGCCGGCCCTTCAGGCAGCCGGCCCGGGCCCCTCCCGTGGGACGTCGTCAGGGTGCCGGGCCGGGGGATGCCCGGCGCTCACGGGGTCACGGTGGCGAGCCTCCGCAGGATCTCGGCGAGCACGGGCTCGGTGGTGGCGAAGTTGAGCCGTACGAACGTCTCGCCGCCGGGCCCGAACACCGCACCGTCACTGAGCAGCACCTTCGCCTCCCGCTCCAGCTGCTCGGCCACCCCGGGCCGGCCGTACCCGAGCCAGGCCAGGTAGGTGGCCTGCGGCATGCGGTACGTGACGCCCTCGGGCAGCCGGTCGGCGATGGCCCGCCGGTTGCGGTCGAGCAGCGCGACCGTGTCCGCCAGCCAGGCGTCACCGTGCCGCCAGGCGGCGACCGTCGCCTCGACGCCGAACAGGTTCGCCGAGCCGAACAGGAACGGCGGCTGGGCGTCCAGCGCCTTGCGCGCCTCCGGCGAGCCGATGTGGGCCACCGAGCAGCGGATGCCGCCCAGGTTGAACGCCTTCGTGGCCGAGGTGAGGGTGACCGTCCGCTCGGGCAGGATCGTGCCGAACGGGATGTGCCGGTTCGGCTCGTACACGAGATCCGCGTGGATCTCGTCGGCGATGACCAGCAGGTCGTGCCGTTCGGCCAGCTCGGCGAGCTGCTCCAGCTCGGCGCGGCTGAACACGCGGCCGGTCGGGTTCTGCGGGTTGACCAGCAGGAGGACCTTGCAGTCCGACAGGTCGGGGATCTCGGCGCGCCAGGAGTCGCCGTCGGGCACGAGCCGGAGAGACGCCAGCGGCCGGTCCATGGTCTCCAGCGTGCCGAGGAACGGGTGATAGGCGGGGGTGTGCAGTGCCACCCCGTCCCCGGGCTCCGTCAACACGTGCAGCAGCACCTGGAGCGCCTGGTTGATGTCGGAATAGGAACGGACCAGTCCGGGATCGGGCTCCCAGCCGTAGCGGGCGGCCATCCGCTCCGCGAAGGCCTCCGCGAGCGGGCCGCTCGCGGGGCTCTCGAGCCATGTGGGGTAGCCGAGGTCGCCCTCCACCCGGTGGCGCAGCGCCTCCACCACCGCGGGTGCGGTGGGCAGGTCCATGTCCGCCACCCAGGCCGGGATGACGCCGGGGCCGGCCTTCGCCCACTTGAGCCCGTCGTTACGTGCTTTGAACGCTTCGCCGACGAAAGTCTCGTTCATCCCGACATTCTAGGAAAACGCCTTCTAACGACCTCCGCAGGTCCGGCCACCGTACGGATCAGCGGCGGCTGACAGACCTCCACAACCGCACCGTACGATCACGCCGCCCCCACGCGATCACCCCGCTGATCACGAGCAGAGCCAGCGGCATCGCCACCGGCCCGCCGCTCACGAACGCCTCGGTCAGCGTCGCACCGGCCATCAGCCCCGTGAACGCCAGCGCCGCCGCCCCGGACAGCGCGGGAACCAGCAGCGCCACCGCCCCGACGACCTCCACCGCCCCGACCAGGTAACGGAACCACTCACCCCACCCGAGCGCCTCGAACGTCGACGCCGAAGGCTCGGCCCCGGTGAACTTGCCCAGAGCCGCCATGAGGAACACGCCGGCCGCGACCACCTGCAACACCCATAACCCGGCCCCGGCCAGTCGCCGCCCGGTGCTCGGTCTCGTCTGGATCATCTTCATGCCGCTGACGCTACGGACCCCGATCACCCGCCGACATGCGGCTGGATACCGGATACGCGGTAGTTAGGTGCACTTGTGCCAGAACGATGGCTTATGAGACGAAGAGTGGTCGGTGGCGGAGAAACCCGGGCCCCGGGACTCACACCGGAGAGCAACGGTGACCATCGGCGATGTGCGGTCACATCAGCCGGAGACTCCGCGCGGGGAGAAAAGGCGAAACGCCCGGCCCATACGAGGCACGCACGCAAGGCCGGCCAGGAGAAGCGCGACGGTGCCGGGAACGACGAAGCGTCCGCAGCCGTGGAGGGAGACAGATGCGGCCGTTGGGCGCGAGGCGTTGCGGCCCGAGGGAGCAGGCCGCCGCGGGACGGAGGTGCGGCCAGGAGCGTCAAGGAGTCGGCAGGCGGCGCGGGCGGATGCTGAGGGGAGGCCGGTTCTGGGAGAGGGTGCGAGCGGGTCTTGAGTAGTCGGCCGGTGCGGGATGCGCGGTGCGGCGGGGGGCCGCACCGCGCGGAGCCGACTTACGTGGCGAGTCCGGAACGCCCATGCGAGGCGGCGACCAGAGCCTCTGGAGGGGCGATGAGGTCAGCGCCGCCTGGGAGGGGCGATGAGGTCAGAGGCGGCGCAGGACCGCCACGACCTTGCCCAGGACGCTGGCCTCGTCACCCGGGATGGGCTCGTAGTTGTCGTTGTGCGGCACCAGCCAGACATGGCCGTCCTTGCGCTTGAAGGTCTTGACCGTCGCCTCGCCCTCGATCATCGCGGCCACGATGTCGCCGCTCTCGGCGACGGGCTGCTGACGGACCACGACCCAGTCACCGTCGGCGATGGCGGCGTCGATCATCGAGTCGCCGGTGACCTGCAGGAGGAAGAGCGTGCCCTCTCCGACCAGCTGCTTGGGGAGCGCGAAGACGTCCTCGACGCTCTCCTCGGCGAGGATCGGGCCACCGGCGGCGATGCGGCCGACCAGTGGGACGTAGGCGGCGGTGGGCCGGTTGACCGGCGCCTCCTCGTCACTCCCGTCGGGATCCACCCACAGGACCGGCTCACCCGGCAGGCGAACCTCCAACGCGCGCGGGCGATGCGGATCGCGCCTCAAATAACCCTTGCGCTGCAGGGCCGTCAACTGATGTGACACGCTCGACGTGCTGGTCAGCTGGACGGCCTCGCCGATCTCACGCATCGAGGGCGGATAGCCGCGCTGTTGCACAGAATCGCGGATCACCTCGAGGATCTTGCGTTGCCGTGGCGTCAGCCCCAGCGCGTCACGCCTCCGCACCGCGAGGTCACTGACCCCATTGGCGTCATCCCGCTCGCTCATGCCTCTCCTCCTCGCCCGGGGGCTCGCCTCGCGGCGTCCCTCCCGGTCTGTGGTCCCGGTGTCGCACACAGCGACCGTATCGCTGTTGAAGATCATCTTCAAACAATTGTTCGAGTCTTCCTCGAAATTGACGGCCGTGTGGTGTACAACATCGTACGGGAGTTCGATCGACACCGTGTTCGATTTGCCGATCTTTATAGGCCGTTTCCGGGGGCCGTGACGGCGGGAGGTCCATCATGCGAACGACCAGGATGACCGGCCTGACCGGCGACGACGACCGACGGCTCACGCTGATCGCCGACGCCGCCGGGGAGCCTGGCCGGACGGCCGCATCCGGCCACGACCACGCGCGCCCCCCCGTTCCGTCCGATCAGGACCGCCGCCTTCCGCCGCCCCTGCGCGACGCTCCTCTTTCGAACCCGGCCGAGGCCCGCCCTCCGTCGGATCACTCCGAAGGCCCTGCCCTCCCACGCCCCGTGGAGGGCTGTGATCTCCAGAGGGCCGTGGACATGCCCGCCCTTCCGCGCTCTGTCCGGGATCGCCGTCTTCGGATGCCCGCCGAGGGTCGCACCTCTCCCGCTTCTGCCGAGGACCATGCTCGGCCGCCGCACTCCGGTGAAGGCGGCCGTGTCCCGGGGCCTGCTGAGGGCCGATCCACGGGCCGGGGTCGCGGGGCGCGGGCGGGCAGGGAGCAAGCCGTCGGACCCCGGGCGCGGCGGGCGGCCTCCGGTGAGCGTCCGAACCTCTATCTCGTTCCCCGGTCCCGCCCTTCCTCCGACGCCGAGCCGGTCTCAGGCCCTGCGAGGTGGGGGAGGAGCGACGGGGGTCCGGTCCGTACGGGAGAGGGCCGCCCCGCCGTCGGCCAGATCATCAAGGGTGGCGGTCACGGGCGCGGCCCGGGTTCCGGCGAGACGGCTGCCGGGCGGCCTCGCGGATCAGGCGCGCAGGGAAGGCGCCTGACCGACGACGGCCCTCTGCGGAGTGTGGCCGCCAGCACCGACGACTCCGACGCAGCGCTGGGCTCTGACGCCGCAACCGGCCTCCGCGCCGGTGCCAAGTCTCGCGTCGCAGGTCCGGCCACCGCCCGCGCCAACGGGCCCGCCGCCTCCCGCGGCGTCGGATCCGCCACGTCTCGGGCCGCAGGCTCTGCCGCGTCTCGCGGCGTCGGCCCGGCTACCTCTCGGGCCGGCGGCTCTGTCACCTCCCGTGGCGTCGGCCCCGCCATGCCCCGGACCGCAGGCACGTCCCGGGGCGGCGGTCCTGGGGTCTCTCGCGCCGCCGGGTGGTTCGGGCGGAGGGGGACGGAGAAGGCCGGTCGGGGTGGGGCCGTGCGGCTCGGACGGGGCAGGAGAAGGGGCGGTGCCGTCGAGGCGGCGCCGGTGCGGCTGACGCGGCGCGGGTGTGCCGTGCTCGTGCTGGTGATGGCGCTGCTGTCGCTGGGTGGGTTCTGGCTCGGCACCAGGGCGGTCGGTCACGCGCAGGCGGAGCGGCCGGCGGGCGCCGCGGGGTCGCCGTGGGTGCAGGTGCGGGAGGGCGACACGCTGTGGAGCATCGCCGGCGCCGTCGCGCACCCCGGCGAGGACCCCGCCGCCGTGGCGCGGGAGATCAGGAGGCTCAACGGGCTGACGGGGTCGCCCCTGCGGTCCGGCACCCGTCTCTACGTCCCGGGTGACGCCGTCACCCCTTTACACCAGGGACAATAGGTGGCCGGGTCATGCTTCCGAGCCTCCTGTGAACGCATGTCACGTGCGTGACGCGTGCTGACGAAAGTGACGCGCTGCGGCGACACGCCCGAGGGATGGCGCGAACCCGCTGGCTGATCAGCGACTTCGGTCGGACGGGCTCGGCCAACTTGCGTTCATGGTCGCGCGCTTCTACGGTTGGACCACAACATCTAGTAGTTACACCGATGTAGTTCACCACACCTTGTGTTTCGCCGACCGCACCACAGCGCGATCGTGGGGCGTGCGCGAGCGTCCGCCGGGGCTGTTCCCGTGCCTGTGGTGACCCCTGGAGCGAGGAGGCGTAAGCGTGCATTGTCCGTTCTGCCGCCATCTCGACACCCGGGTCATCGACAGCCGCTCCACCGAAGACGGCGCGGCCATCAGGCGCAGGCGTACGTGCCCCGAGTGCGGGCGCAGGTTCACCACGCAGGAAACCGTGCTCCTCATGGTGAGCAAGCGCAGCGGGGTCACCGAGCCCTTCTCGCGGGACAAGGTCGTCGCGGGCGTGCGACGGGCCTGCCAGGGCAGACCGGTGAGCGAGGACTCGCTGGCGCAGCTGGGGCAGAGGGTGGAGGAAGTCATCAGGGCCAAGGGCGCGGCCGAGATCGCCTCCAACGAGGTGGGACTGGCGATCCTCGGGCCGCTGCGCGAGCTCGACGAGGTGGCTTACCTGCGGTTCGCATCGGTTTATCGCGGTTTCGAGAGCCTGGCGGACTTCGAGGCCGAGATCCAACAGTTGAAGGCGGAGAAGGGGGAGTCATGACGGAGACGTCCAGCGGATCAGTGACGCGCGGAGGCAAGCGTCCCCGCAAGGGCCTGAAGATGAAGCGGATCTTCACCACGCCCGGCGTGCACCCGTACGACGAGATCGCGTGGGAGCGCCGCGACGTCGTCATGACCAACTGGCGCGACGGCTCGATCAACTTCGAACAGCGGGGTGTCGAGTTCCCCGAGTTCTGGTCGATCAACGCCACCAACATCGTGACCACCAAGTACTTCCGCGGCGCGGTCGGCACGCCGCAGCGCGAGCACAGCCTGAAGCAGCTCGTCGACCGGGTCGTCGGCGTCTACACGCGGACCGGACTGGAGCACGGCTACTTCGCCAGTGACGAGGACGCCGAGATCTTCGACCATGAGCTGAAGCACGCCCTGGTCCACCAGATCTTCGCCTTCAACTCCCCGGTGTGGTTCAACGTCGGCACCCAGTCGCCCCAGCAGGTGAGCGCCTGCCAGCCGTACGACGCGCTGGTGAGCACGCCCGACGGGCTCGTCCCGATCGGCAAGCTCGTCCAGGACAACGCGATCGGCGCCAAGGTCTACGACGCCCACGGACTCACCCGCGTCATCGCCACCAAGGCCAACGGCGTGAAGAACGTGTTGCGCCTGCACACCAAGGCGGGCTACACGCTTGACGTCACCGGCGACCACCTGGTGTGGAAGGCCACAGGCGACGGTAACGGCCACTTCGTGGAGGCCGCCACGCTCAATCCCGGAGACCAGCTCGAGTGGCACCGGCGCGAAGCGTTCGGCGAAGGCGAGATCGACTTCACCGAGGTGGCGGAGGCGGCCCTCGCCGGCTGGCTGCAGTCCGACGGCTTCGTCGGACAGTACGAGGGCACCAACAAGTCCCTCACCATCGAGGCGATGACCGTCAACGACGCCGAGCTCGCCTGGGTGACCCGAGCCCTCGACGTCGTGTTCCCCGACGTGCACCGCAAGGAGCGCACGGTGGAGACGCAGGACACCTCGCTCGACTGCCGGCGCACCCGACTCTACGGCAAGTCGCTGGAAGGCTTCGTAGACAAGTGGGACCTGCGTCGGCGCGGCGTCGACATGTCCGTCCCCGCCAGCCTCTTCACCGCTCCGCTGCCGGTGGTGGCCGCCTATCTCCGCAGCGTCTTCCAGGCCGAGGGCTTCGTCTCTGCGAGGGAGAGCTCCACCGTCGTCGAGGTCGACATGATCTCCGAGGAGCTGATCCGCGGCATGCAGCGCCTGCTGCTGCGCTTCGGCATCTACGCCCGCGTCGGCTTCAAGAAGGACGCCCGCGACGACCGCAAGGGCTGCTGGGCGCTGCGCATCCAGTCCGCCGGCGACCGGCGCACCTTCGCCGACGAGATCGGCTTCATCGACGAGGCCAAGTCCGGCAAGCTCGAGACGAGCTTCGACAAGCCGGGACACCCGTCGAAGGCGACCAAGCGGCTGGAGATCGACCGGGTCGAGGACCTCGGGCCGATGGAGGTCTACGACATTCAGACCGAGAGTGGCGAATACCTCTCGGGCAACCTCCGGGTGCACAACTGCTTCATCCTCTCCGTGGACGACACGATGGAGTCGATCCTGGAGTGGTACAAGGAAGAGGGCGTGATCTTCAAGGGCGGCTCCGGGTCGGGCGTCAACCTGTCCCGCATCCGTTCGTCCAAGGAGTTGCTCTCCAGCGGCGGCACCGCCAGCGGGCCGGTGTCGTTCATGCGCGGCGCCGACGCCAGCGCCGGGACGATCAAGTCCGGTGGCGCCACCCGCCGGGCCGCCAAGATGGTGGTCCTCGACGTCGACCACCCCGACATCGAGGAGTTCATCGAGACCAAGGCGCGCGAGGAGGACAAGGTCCGCGCGCTGCGTGACGCCGGGTTCGACATGGACCTCGGCGGCAAGGACATCGTCTCGGTGCAGTACCAGAACGCCAACAACTCGGTGCGGGTCTCCGACGAGTTCATGCGCGCGGTGGAGAAGGGCGAGAAGTTCGGCCTGCGGGCCCGGCTCTCCGGCGAGGTGATCGAGACCGTCGACGCCCGCGACCTGTTTCGCAAGATGGCGAAGGCGGCGTGGGAGTGCGCCGATCCCGGCGTGCAGTACGACGACACGATCAACGACTGGCACACCACTCCCGAGACCGGGCGGATCACGGCCAGCAACCCCTGCTCCGAGTACGTCCACCTGGACAACTCGTCCTGCAACCTGGCCAGCATCAACCTGCTGAAGTTCCTCAAGGACGACGGCTCGTTCGACGTGGGCGGCTTCGTCAAGCTGACCGAGCTGATCATCACGGCGATGGACATCTCGATCACGTTCGCCGACTTCCCGACGGAGAAGATCGGCGAGACGACCCGCGCCTACCGGCAGCTCGGCATCGGCTACGCCAACCTGGGCGCCCTGCTCATGGCGACCGGCCACGCGTACGACTCCGACGGCGGCCGGGCGGTGGCCGGGTCGATCACGTCGCTGATGACCGGCGTGTCCTACCGCCGCAGCGCCGAGCTGGCCGGGGTGGTCGGCCCGTACGACGGTTACGCGCGCAACGCCGAGCCGCACAAGCGGGTGATGCGCAAGCACGCGGCGGCCAACGACAGCCTGCGCACGGTCGGCTCGATGGACGCCAAGATCCACGCAGAGGCGTCCCGGCAGTGGGCGGAGTGCCTCAAGCTGGGCGAGAAGGACGGCTACCGGAACGCCCAGGCCAGCCTGCTGGCCCCTACGGGGACCATCGGCCTGATGATGGACTGCGACACCACCGGCATCGAGCCCGACCTGGCGCTGGTCAAGTTCAAGAAGCTCGTCGGCGGCGGGTCGATGCAGATCGTCAACCAGACGGTGCCGCGGGCCCTGAGGAAGCTCGGCTACCAGGAGGAGCAGGTCGAGGCGATCGTCGAGTACATCGCCGAGCACGGCCACGTGGTCGACGCCCCCGGCCTGCGGCAGGAGCACTACGAGGTGTTCGACTGCGCCATGGGCGAGCGGGCGATCGCGCCGATGGGTCACGTGCGGATGATGGCGGCGACGCAGCCGTTCCTGTCCGGGGCCATCTCCAAGACCGTCAACCTGCCCGAGTCGGCCACGATCGACGACATCGAGCAGGTCTACAAGGAGGGCTGGGAGCTCGGCCTCAAGGCGCTGGCCGTCTACCGCGACAACTGCAAGGTGGGCCAGCCGCTGTCGGCCGGCGGCAAGAAGGAGGAGCCGAAGGCGGCCGAGCCGGAGGTCAAGGTCGTCGAGGTGGCGCGGCCGACCCGGCGGCGCATGCCCAACCAGCGGCCGAGCACCACGACCCGGTTCACGGTCGGCGGCGCCAAGGGCTACATGACCGCCTCCTCCTACCCCGACGACGGGCTGGGCGAGGTCTTCCTCAAGATGTCCAAGCAGGGCTCGACGCTGGCCGGCGTCATGGACGCCTTCTCGGTGGCGATCTCGATCGGGCTCCAGTACGGGGTTCCGCTGGAGACGTACATGAGCAAGTTCGTCAACATGCGGTTCGAGCCGGCGGGCATGACGGACGACCCGGACATCCGGATGGCGACGTCGGTGATGGACTACATCTTCCGGCGGCTGGCGCTCGACCACCTGCCCTACGAGGAGCGGGCGGCGCTCGGCATCTTCTCGGCGGCCGAGCGGGCGGCGCAGCAGCGCGGCGAGGACCCGGCGGCGCTGCAGGAGACGGTGGAGGCGCTGGCGCAGTCGGCGCCGATCGAGCCCACGCCGAAGGAGGAGCGGAGTGAGGCCGAGCCGGGCAAGGAGGTGACGCTGGAGAGCCACCAGCGCTTCACCGCCGACGCGCCGCTCTGCATGACGTGCGGCACGAAGATGCGCCCGGCGGGCAGCTGCTACGTCTGCGAGGGCTGCGGCTCGACCAGCGGCTGCAGCTGAGACCAGGCGAAGTCGCGGCGGATGCGACAAGGACATGGGCGGGGTGCCGGGTTCGTCCCGGCGCCCCGCCCGTGTCGTGCTCGGGGTCCGGTGCGGGTCAGCCCGTGCCGAGCTGGCGCGACAGCGACGGGACGTCGGAGATGATCCAGTACTCGGCGAACCTGTCGCCCTCGGCCCGCAGGAGGTCGTGGCCGCTGAAGGCGATCCGGGTGCCGGGCGCGGCGGTGGCGCCGGGCAGGCCGCCCCGGTACGCGCCGGCGAAGGTCCATCGGGCGGCCACGTGGTCGCCCTCGACGATCGGCCCGACGTCGAGGGTGATGGTGACGTCGTCGAACGGCTCGTGTCCCTGCCGGAGCGTCTCGATCAACTGGTCGGGTCCCCGCACGTCCATGTCCGGCCAGTGGCCGATGAAGCCGGGGGTGACCAGGTCGTGGGCGAGGGAGAAGTCGCCCTGCCACATGGTGAGCAGCCATCGTTCGTACAGTTTCGCCATCATGGCGGTGATCTCTACCCACGGCCGCCGCTTCGATAGATTGCTTCCTCCGCATCCCTGACGTCCCCCACGTCCCCCACGTCCCGCGCCCCCGCGTCCGGCCGCAAGCGGTCTGTAAGCGAGCGTCGATCACGGCGGGTCATGCTGGGGGTCCATGGAAAGGAAGGGCCTGTCATGACGGTTCCCCTGCGATCCCCCGCGCTCGATCGGCGGCCCAGCAAGGCATTGATCATCGGTCTGGTGCTGTCCAGCCTGCTGGCGCTGGGGGTGCTGGCGGTGCTGCTGGCGAGCGGAGGGCCGATCGGCTTCGGCCTGTCGGCGCTGCTGGCGATCGCGCCGCTGCCGGTGCTGCTGGCGGCGGTGCTCTCGCTCGACCGGCTGGAGCCGGAGCCGAAGCTGCACCTGGCGTTCTGCTTCGCCTGGGGGGCGGGAGTGGCGGTGGGCGTGGCCATCCTGCTGAGCCTGTTGGGTGTGGAGCTGTTCGCCCGCGCCGGGTACGGGGAGCAGGCCGTGAGCCTCATCAGCACGGTGGTGCTCGCGCCGGTGATCGAGGAGGCGCTCAAGGGCGCGGCGCTGCTGCTGCTCCTGCGCCGTCGGCGGGAGATCGACGGCCTGACGGACGGCATCGTGTACGCGTCGATGGCCGGGCTGGGCTTCGCCGCGGTGGAGAACGTCGGCTACTACCTGATGGCCTACGGCGAGGACGGGGCAGGCGCGGTCGTGCAGTTGTTCGTCATCCGCGGGCTGATCGACCCGCTGGGCCACCCGGTCTACACCGCGATGATCGGGGTGGGGGTGGCGTACGCGCTGACCCGCCGCAACGCCTTCCGGTTCGCGGCCGTCCCGCTCGGTTACCTGGCCGCGGTCCTCCTGCACGCCCTGTGGAACGGCGCGGCCTCCACCGGGTCGCTGGCGATGGTCGCGGGCGCGTACCTGGTGATCATGGTGGCTCTCATCGCGCTGATCGCCATCACGGTGGTGGAGCGCAGGCAGCTCGTCTCACGGATGGGCGCCTATCTTCCCGCGTACGCCTCCACCGGCCTGGTCAGTGAGCTGGACGTGCGGATGCTGACCACGATGCGGGCCCGCCGCGAGGCCCGCAAGTGGGCCAGGGGGATCGGGCTGGGCCGGCAGATGAGCGACTACCAGCAGGCCGCCACCGAGCTGACCATGCTTCATCTGCGCGCGGAGCGGGAGGGCGCGGATCCGGGCCGGTTCGAGGCCGAGCGCGAGCTGCTGCTGGGCGCGATGGCGCGGGCCCGCCGCTGGTGAGAATCACCGGCCCGGAAGTCGCATTCTTGGCATAATGTCCGGCCTAACACGAGGGGAGCACGGATGAGCTGGGTGGAGATCGAGTCCGAGGCCGAGCTGCGTGACCTGCTGGGCGAGGTGATGCCACGGTCGGCGACGAAGGAGCGGCCCCGCCTGCACGAGCGCGACCGGCAGTGGCTGGCGGCCTCGCCGTTCGTCCTGATCGCCACCGCCGACGCCGACGGCAACTGCGACGTCTCGCCCAAGGGCGACCCGGCCGGGTTCACCCACGTCATCGACGACACCACGATCGCCATCCCCGACCGGCCGGGAAACCGCAGGGCGGACGGGTTCCGCAATGTGCTGTCCAACCCGCACGTCGGCCTGATCTACCTGATCCCCGGCCGCAACGAGACGCTGCGCGTGAACGGCCGCGCCCGGCTGGTGCGGGAGGCGCCGTTCTTCGACGAGCTGATCGTCAAGGGCCACCGGCCCGCGATCGCCCTGGTCGTGGAGATCGAGCAGATCTTCTTCCACTGCGCCAAGGCGTTCATGCGCAGCGCGCTGTGGCGGCCCGAGCAGTGGGGTCCCGACCCGCTCCCGTCGCACGCCACCCTGGTCAAGGAGGTGCAGGCGACGCCGGAGACGCTGGCGGAGCTGGAGACCTACTACGCCGAGGACAACTACGGCAAGAAGCTGTACAAGGTCTAGGCGGCCGGGGTGGGGCCGTCGGGGAAGCGGATCACGTTGCGGCCCGTGTAGGCGCGCAGATCGACGACCTTGGGATCCGGGGCCGGCCGGTTGGGGTGCGCCACCGCCGATCGGATGTCGCGGATCTTGTGCCTGGCGATGCGCGGCGGCACCGTCACGAGCCGTCTCATCGTCCTCCCCCCGTGATGTTCCTGTTACCTATGTTATTAACAGAAACCCGCGTAAGGGCGCTGTAAGAGCGAAATTCAATAAGGCAGGCGGCGGCCCGAGGGCGACCGCAGGTCCAGGTCCCCGCCGCGGATCGGGCGTCGCCTGGTCGTCGTTCTGACGATTCGCACGCGTCTCATGGGTCTGCCCCCCATTGGTGTCGCCTGGCGAACAACGTAACCGGGCTCGCGCCGTACGCTCAACGCATTTGTCCACACTGGCAGGCGTCACGGCGGCGGCCGTGACGCCTGCCGGAGGGGGTCAGGCGCGGGTGGCCGGAGGAACCCGGGTGGTGACCACGATCCGGTTCCACGCGTTGATCATCGCGATGGCCACGACGAGCGAGGCGAGCTGCTTGTCGTCGTAGTGCTCGGCCGCCTCCTGCCAGACCGCGTCGGACACGCCCCGCCCGTGGTCGGCGAGCCGGGTCGCCTCCTCCGTCAGCGCCAGCGCCGCCCGCTCGGCCGGGGTGTAGACGGTGGCCTCCCGCCAGGCGGCCACCGACCAGAGCCGCTCGTCGCTGCCGCCGTCCTTCTTCAGGTCGCGGCTGTGCATGTCCACGCAGAACGCGCACCCGTTGATCTGGCTGGCCCGGAGCTTCATCAGCAGGGCCGTGGCGTGCGGGATGCCGCAGTTGCGCAGGTACGCCTCCACCGAGAGGAACGCCCGGTAGGGCTCGGGGGCGAGGTCCGCGACGTTGAGCCGCAGAGTCATGGTGAACCTCCATGTCCGTTGGGACAGTCCGTCGAACTGACACGACCTGGACGGGACACCGCGGCCCGGTGTGACAGCACTCAGGAAATCCGCCGGGAACGGGGGTGGCATAGGACGGCACCCTGGGGAAATGAGACCCCTGAACAGGACAGACCAATCATCCGGGGGATTCACCATGGCCGTCTGTGAGACGTGTGGCAACGACTACGACATGGCGTTCGAGGTCCGCGCCCAGGGCACGACCCACACCTTCGACTCCTTCCAGTGCGCTATCGACAAGATGGCGCCCATCTGCGAGCACTGCGGAACCAAGGTCATCGGCCATGGCGTCCAGTCGGGCGACCACTGGTACTGCTGCGCCCACTGCGCCCGCCAGGAAGGCTCCAGCGGCATCGTCGACCGCGTGACGGCGGGCGCCCCGGCCTGAAACGGCCTGACACCGGCGGCCGCCGCCACCGCGGTCTCTAGTCGTCGGCGGGGCGCCGGGACCGGGGAGCCGGCTTCTTGCGGCCCGCCACGAGCGTGTCGCCGGTGGCGGGGGAGGGCTCGACGGCCCGCGCCGGACGGGGGCGGGGATGCGGCGCGGTGTCCTCGGGGCCGGGTCCCGTTTCCTGGCCCTTCTCGGTACGGGACCGCGCCGGTTCGCCGGGGGACTCCTTCTCCGGGGGGACGGGCTTGTCCGGAGTGGTGGGCTTCTCCAGAGTCACGGTCGGGTCGGCGGCGGGCTTGCTCTGCGCGGCCGGGCCGGTGGGGCCGGTGGGTCTGTCGGGGTCGCGCAGGGCGGCGATGACCGCGTCGGCCTCGTTGTCGGCGGCGAACTCGTCGGCCGCCGCCGACTCCCGCCGTCTGATCACCACCATGTGGTCGACCGAGATCCGGCCCGCGCCCACCACGGCAAGCAGCAGCGAGGCCGCGCCCAGCAGGATCAGCTCGTTCAGCGTGATCGGGTTGAGCGGCGGCGCCACCCACAGCACCGCGACCGCCTCCGCGAACAGGACCAGCCCGATCACCGGGACCATCAGCCCGGCGATGAGCAGCGTGCCGCCGATCAGCTCGACCAGCATGGTGGCCGTCGCCCAGGCGCGTGGCGCGGGGGCTCCCTGGGCCTGGAACTGCGCCCCGGTCTCGACGAGGCCTATCTCCAGCTTGCGCCAGCCGTTGGCGAAGAAGATGCCGCCCACGCCGAGGCGGGCGACGAGCGCGGCGAGATCACGGAGGGACTGTCTCACGGTTGTTGACTGCCCTAATCGGGACATGGCACACCTCAATCACGGCGAAGCAGCATGGCCACCGCGACGGCGGTCACGCTGAGCAGGACGACGCTCACGAACACGGTCGTGTGCAGGGCGTTGACGAAGGCCCAGCGGGCCGCGTGCAGCAGAGCGCCGCCGGCGTTGCCGCCGATCTCCTCCGCGACGTGGGCCGCGCCCGCGAGGGACTGCCTGGCCTGGTCCATCCCCGCGCTCGGGACGCCCCGCACGTCGGGGACCCCCGGCGCGTAGGCGATGGTGGTGATCGTGCCGAGCACGGCGACGCCGAGTCCGGCGCCGAGCTCGTACGCGGTGCCCTCGACGGCGGCGGCGCCGCCCGCGTGGGAGGCGGGCGCGGCGGACATGATCGTGTCGGAGGCGGCCAGCAGCGCCACCTGGACGCCGAAGCCGATGCCCACGAAACAGCAGGCCAGCATCACCGGATGGCCTTCGACGCCCCAGGTCAGCGTGGGGGTGAGGGAGAACGCGACGAGAGCCAGGCCGCCGCTCATGGTGGCGCGCATGCCGAGCCGGGGCAGCAGGTGCGCGGCGACGAGCCCGCCGGTGATGGCCGACAGCACCAGCGGGAGCATCCGGAACGCGGCGCGCACCGGGGTGTCGCCGAGCACCAGCTGCAGGTATTGGGCGAGCATGAGCTGCAGGCCCACCAGGGCGAACACGCCGAGCAGCACGCCGAGCACGCCGGTGGTGAAGTCCCGCCGCCTGAAGAGGGAGACGTCCAGCAGCGGCGTCTTCAGCCGGGTCTGCCGCCGGGCGAACCACGCCAGCAGCGCCACGCCCGTCAGGAAGACCGCGGCGGCGGCCGGGAACGGCATCAGGCTGCCCGACCCGGCCTCCTTCAGCCCGAACGCCAGGGCCAGGATGCCGAACACGGACAGCGCGGCGCTGGTCGCGTCCCACGGCCGAGGCTCGGGGTCGCGGTACTCGGGCAGCATGCGCAGGGCGGCGGGCAGCAGGACGAGCAGGATCGGCACGTTGATGAGGAAGACCGAGCCCCACCACAGGCCGACCAGCAGGCCGCCGATGAGCGGCCCCACGGCGGCGCCGGCCGCGGCGACCGCGCTCCACACGCCGAGCGCGATGGCGCGCTCGCGGCGGTCGGTGAACACCTGGCGGATCAGCGACAGCGTGGCCGGCATGATCATGGCGCCGCCGACGCCGAGCAGCGCCCTGGCCACGATCAGGGTCAGCGGCGTGGGGGCGAAGGCGGCTCCGGCCGAGGCCAGGCCGAACAGCACGAAGCCCGCGATGACCAGGCGTTTGCGCCCGTAGCGGTCGCCGAGGGTGCCGAACACGAGCAGCAGCGGGGCCACGATCAGCGAGTAGACGTCGATGATCCACAGCAGCTGGACCGCGGACGGCTCCAGGGCGGCGGTGAGGGCGGGGACCGCGATGTGCAGGACCGTCGCGTCGACCGTGATGAGCAGGAGGCTGACGCAGAGCAGCACCAGGATGGCCCAGCGGTTGTGCTGATGCTCGCGGCCGGCGCGGCGTGCGGGGGGCACGGCCTGGGTGACGGTCATGGGCCTCCTTGCAGGCCGATCCGTTCACAGCAAGGCCCGCACGAACTTGCGTGGCAGCTTAGGGCATGCCCCGCGGTGGGTGTAGCGGTATCGAGTGATCCAAGAACGGCCGTTCATCTTTTGACCGAAATGTCGCCGTATAGCGGGATCGAACTCATGCTATCCGCACCCTGCCCGCCCGATCGTCCTCAGTCTAGAATCATGTTCTATGCGGATCCTGCGGACGCCGGACGAACGTTTCGCCGACCTGCCGAACTTCCCGTACGAGCCCCGCCACGCCGAGCCCGGCGACCACACCTGAGCCCGCCAGGTCGAGTGGACCCGCGCCCTGCTGTACGACGCGCTCGGCCTGACCGGCGTCACCCTCGACGGCCAGGACCGGGGCGGGCTCATCGGACCGCGGCTGGCCGCCGAGCACCCGGAACGGGTGACCAGGATCGTCACCGCCAACACCGGCTTGCCGACAGGTGACATTCCCATGCCCGAGGTCTGGCACCGCTTCAAGGACGCCGTGGCCACCGCGCCCCCCCTGGACGTCGCCCGGTTCGTGCAGTCCGGCTGCGCCACCCGGCTCGCCCCCGAGGTGCGCGCCGCCTACGACGCCCCCTTCCCCGGCGAGTCGTGCCAGGCGGGCCCGCGCGCCCTGCCCGGTCTCGTCCCGGACACGCCGGGCGACCCGGCGGGACCGGCCGACCGCGCGGCCTGGCAGACCCTCACCACGCTCGACCGGCCGTTCCTCGTCGCCTTCTCCGACGGGGACCCGATCACCGGCGGCATGGCGCCGATCCTGCGCAAGTCGATGGCGGGCGCCGCCGGGCTGGACCACCCGGTCGTCAAGGGCGCCGGACACTTCCTGCAAGAGGACGCGGGAGCCGAGCTCGGCCGCCACATAGCCGCTTTCGTGACCTCCACCTAGCGTGTCAGGTCCGCCCACACGGCGGTCCGGTGCGGTATAACCGGGGGCGGACCGGGGAGGCGTGATGCAGGAGTCCGGCAGGACCCAGGCCGCGGGACGAGCCGCGGTGCGGGATCTGTTCGAAAAGGTGCGGCTGCGCTATTTCCGGCTTCCCCCGGCCGTGCGCAGGGTCCTGTACGCGGCGATCCTCATCGGGGCGGTCGGCACGGGCGCGGCGCTGGGCTGGGACCTGCTCCAGACGTTCTTCACCACCGCGCTGATCCTCTGCTTCACCGCGCTGACCCTGCGCTTCCCGCCCGCCGCCGCCACCGTGCTCGTCGTCGCGGGCTGGGCGGCGCTGCTGCCGCTCCTCTCCCTGCCGTTCCCCGCGCAGTCCATGGCGCCGACCCTGCTCATGGTGCTCGCCCTGCCCGTCGCCGTCGCCGCCCACCTGATCCGCTGGGTCACCCCCTGGGTCACCACGCTGGTCGCGCTCCTGCCCGCGGGCGCCCTGGCCGTCGTGCTCTCGCTCGTCTCGGAGAACCTCGCCGTCTGGGTCGCCTACGGCGCCGCCGCCTCCGTCCTCGGCTACCGGTTCCTGCTCGCCCGCCGGGCCAGGGCCGACGTGACCGCCGAGGAACGGATCCGGGTGCGCGCCCGCGAGGGCCGGCCCGAGCCGCAGCAGGAGAAGGCCCAAGGGCTGCCGCAGATCTCCGTCGAGGAGGCGCTCGCCGAGCTCGACGCCATGATCGGCCTCACCCCGGTCAAGGAGCAGGTCCGCTCGATCGCCGCCTCCATCGAGGCCTCCCGGCTGCGCGCCGAGGCGGGCTACACCGCCGGCCGGCCGGTGCGCCACTTCGTCTTCCTCGGCCCGCCGGGCACCGGCAAGACCAGTGTCGCCCGTACGCTCGCCAAGATTTTCTACGCGTTCGGCCTGCTGGAGACCCCGTACGTGGTCGAGGCGCAGCGCGCCGACCTGGTCGGCGAGTATCTCGGCGCCACGGCCATCAAGACCAACGAGCTGGTCGACCGGGCGCTGGGCGGCGTGCTCTTCATCGACGAGGCGTACGGGCTGATCAACTCCTCCGACGGCCAGCCCGACCGGTTCGGCGCCGAGGCCGTGCAGACGCTGCTCAAGCGGGCCGAGGACGACCGCGACCGGCTGATCATCATTCTGGCCGGCTACGAGCAGGAGATGACCTCGTTCCTGTCCAGCAACCCCGGGCTGGCCAGCCGGTTCGCCACCCGGGTCCGCTTCCCCACCTACTCCGCCGCCGAGCTGTCCGAGATCACCGAGCTGCTGCAGCGCAGACGCGGCGACACCATGGGCGCCGAGGCCGGTGCCACCCTGCTCGGCCTGTACGCCGACGTCCACCGGCGCGGGCTCGTCGACGAGCTGGGCAACGCCAGGTTCGCGCGCAGCCTGGTCGAGGCCGCCGCCCAGGCCCGCGACGTGCGGGTGGTCGGCGCGGGCGGCACGCCGACCACCGAGGACCTGGTGACCACCACGACGGCCGACGTGACCAAGGCGTTCGACGAGCTGACCGCCCGCTTCCGCGGCTACGTGGCCACGCCCACGCTGGAGGAGGCGCTCGCCGACCTCGACCGGATGGCCGGGCTCGCGCCCGTCAAGCGGCAGGTGCACGCCATCGCCGCGCAGCTCCAGGTGGCCCGCATGCGGCAGGAGCGCGGGCTGCCCACGCCGCCGCAGATGCGCCACTTCGTGTTCGTCGGCCCGCCCGGCACCGGCAAGACCAGCGTGGCCAGGGTGCTGGGCCGCGTCTTCGCCGCCCTCGGCCTGCTCGCCCGGCCGGACGTGGTCGAGGCGCACCGGGCCGACCTGGTCGGCCAGCACCTCGGCTCGACCGCGATCAAGACCAACGAGCTGGTCGACCGGGCGCTGGGCGGCGTGCTCTTCATCGACGAGGCCTACAGCCTGGTCAACCCCGGCTACTCCGGCGGCGACGCGTTCGGCGCCGAGGCCGTGCAGACACTGCTCAAGCGCGCCGAGGACGACCGCGACCGGCTGGTGGTCGTGCTGGCCGGCTACGAACGCGAGATGGACGCCTTCCTCGCCACCAACCCCGGCCTGGCCAGCCGGTTCAACCAGCGGGTCGCCTTCCCGAGCTACGCGCCGCGCGAGCTGACCGAGATCGCGGTGCTCCTCGCCGAGCGGGCCGGCGACAGGTTCGACGACGACGCGCTGCACGACCTCGACGAGGTCTTCACCTGGGTGTGCGAGGAACGGCTGATCGACGGGCTGGGCAACGGCCGCTTCGCCAGGTCGCTGTTCGAGCGCGCCGCGATGCGCCGCGACGTGCGGCTGGCCGCCCGCGCCACGGCGGACGAGCCGGCCAGCGCCGACGACCTGACCACGATCACCAGCGACGACGTGCGCACCGCCGTCGACGAGCTTTCCGGACGTTAATCAGACCCCTCTTTGGCACTCGCCTGCGCGGCGCCGGTCGCATCCTGTAGCAATATGGCTACGCAGCGTCCGGAGGAGGGGTGATGGCCGGGTTCCTGGCCCGCAAACTGGTCAGCTCGGTCGTGCTGGTCGCCGTCGCCGCCTCGCTCGCCTACCTGCTCGCCGCCGCCTCGCTCGACCCGCGCTCCAACTACGCCGGCCGCACCCCGCGGCCGCCGGCCGCCGTCGTCGACGCGCAGCTCACCGCGCTCAACCTCAACGACCGCACGCCCCTGCTGGAGCGCTACCTCACCTGGGCGGGCGGGGTGCTGCGCGGCGACCTCGGCCGGACCGTCACCGGCGCGCCGGTCGGCGACGACCTCAAGCGGCGGGCCGGCGTGACGCTCCGGCTGGTCCTGCTCGGGCTGGTGTGCGGCAGCACGCTGGGGGTCATGGCGGGCGCGCTCGCCGCCGCCCGGCAGTACGGCTGGTTCGACCGGCTGTCGACGGCCGCGTCCTTCCTGCTGCTCGCGGTGCCCGTGGTGGTGCTGGCCAACGTGCTGATCCTGGCCGGCACCTGGCTCAACGACCAGGTGTTCGGCGCCCGGGTGCTGCTGGTGGCGGGAGAGGCGACCGCCGGGCTGGAGGCCGGGTTCTGGGCGACCCTCCTCGACCGGGTCCAGCACCTCGTCCTGCCGACGGTCACGATCACGCTCGGCCTGGCCGCCGTCTTCAGCCGCTACCAGCGCAACATGATGCTCGACGTGCTCGGCGCCGACTATCTGCGCACCGCCATGGCCAAGGGCCTGACCCGGCGGCAGGCGCTGATCCGCCACGGGCTGCGCACCGCCCTCATCCCGGTGGCGACCTACTTCGCCTTCACCTTCGGCGCCCTGCTGACCGGCGCCGTGTTCACCGAGAAGATCTTCGGCTGGCACGGGCTGGGAGAGCGCCTGATCAGCTCGATCTTCACCAACGACGTCAACACCGTGGCGGCCATCTCCTGCCTGGCCGCCGTGGCCGTGCTGGCCGCGTCCCTGGCCGCCGGCCTGCTGCAGGCCGCGCTCGACCCCCGGGTGAGGGCCGGATGACGCTGTCGGAGGAGATCGCGGAGGAGGCGGCGGGCGACGACGCCGGGCGGACGCCGCCGCCGTCCAGGGCCAGGGTGGTGGCCGGCCGGTTCCTCTCCTCCTGGCAGGGCCGGGCGGGCGCGCTGGTGCTGGGGCTGGTGTTCCTGCTGGCGTTCGCGGGCCCCTCGCTCAGCCCGTGGTCCCACACCGACAAGGACCTCACGGCCTTCCTCAGCCCGCCGTCGGCCACCCACTGGTTCGGCACGCTGCAGACCGGCGCCGACGTGTTCGCCGTCACGCTGCGCGGCCTGGGACGGTCGCTGGTCGTCGGGCTGCTGGCGGCCGTGGTCTGCACGGCCCTGGCCGCTCTCGCCGGCGCCTTCGCCGGCTACTTCCTCGGCTGGACCGACCGGGTCGTCACCTGGGTGACCGACCTGATGCTGGTGCTGCCCGCGTTCCTCCTTCTGGCCGTGATGTCGCCGCTGTTCGGCTCCGGCCAGTGGCCGCTGTTCGTGCTCATGCTGGCGCTGCTGCTGTGGATGGTGACCGCCAAGATGGCCCGCGGGATGACGATCTCGCTGCGCGAGCGCGAGTTCGTACGGGCCGCCCGCTACCTGGGCGTGCCGCCGGCGCGGATCGTGCTCTCGCACATCCTGCCCAACCTGTCGTCGCTGCTGGTCGTCGACGCCACGCTGAACGTCAGCGCCGCCATCCTCACCGAGACCTCCCTGTCGTACTTCGGCTTCGGCACCCAGCCGCCCGACGTGTCGCTCGGCACGCTCATCTCCGACGGCTCCAGGACCGCCGTGTACGCGCCGTGGACGTTCTGGTTCGCGGCCGGGCTGCTCGTGGTCACCGTGCTCGCCGTCAACCTCGTGGGCGACGCGCTGCGCGACGCCTTCGACCCGGCGGCGAAGGGGCCCCGATGAGCCCGGTGCTGGAGGTCGACGACCTGAGGGTCGCGTTCGGCGGGACGCCCGTCGTGCGGGGGCTCGGGTACGCCGTGCGCAAGGGCGAGGTGCTCGGCCTCGTCGGCGAGTCCGGCTGCGGCAAGTCGGTGTCGGCGGCCGCCGTGATGGGACTGCTGCCGCCCGGCGCCCGGGTGACCGGCTCGATCCGGCTGCACGGCAGGGAGCTGCTCGGCCTGCGCGAGCGGGAGCTGGCCGCCGTCCGGGGCCGCGCCGTCTCGATGGTGTTCCAGGACCCGCTGTCCGCGCTCACCCCCGTCTACCGCGTCGGCGACCAGATCGCCGAAGCCGTGCGGACCCACCAGAAGGTCTCCAGACAGCGGGCCGCGGCGCGCGCCGTCGACCTGCTCGACCTGGTGGGCATCCCCGACCCGGCGCGGCGGGCTCGGGCCTTCCCGCACGAGTTCTCCGGCGGCATGCGCCAGCGGGTGCTGATCGCCATGGCCGTGGCCAACGACCCCGATGTGATCATCTGCGACGAGCCGACCACCGCGCTCGACGTCACCGTCCAGGCCCAGGTGCTGGAGGTGCTCAAGACCGCGCAACGGCAGACCGGCGCCGCCATCGTGATGATCACCCATGACCTCGGGGTGGTGGCCGGCTTCGCCGACCGCGTCCTCGTCATGTACGCGGGCCGTCCGGTCGAGTCGGGCGACGTGGACGACGTCTTCTACCACGCCCGCATGCCGTACACCGCCGGGCTGCTC
>NZ_JAPNNL010000097.1 GCF_027620315.1 Nonomuraea corallina
GAGGTCGCGGGCCCGCCCGGAGCCCGGTCCTCGTGCCGGCCGCGGATCGGGTAGCCGGAGGGGTCGGTGAGCGAGCCGAGCGCGGTGTCACCGGTCGACAGCGACTCGCGCAGCACGTACGCCCGATCGGCCAGTTCCAGCGCCGAGCGGGGACGTTGCGCGGGGTCCTTGGCCAGCAGCGCCGTCACCAGCTCGCGCACCGGGGCGGGCACGTCCACGCCCAGCGCCGGCGGCTGCTCGCTGAGGTGGTGCAGCGCGATCGCCACGGCGCTGTCGCCCCGGAACGGGGGCCGGCCGGACAGGCACTCGTAGGCCACCACGCCCAGCGAGTAGAGGTCGCTCGCGGGCGTCAGCGGCAGGCCCTGCGCCTGCTCCGGGCTGACGTACTGGGCGGTGCCGAGCACGGTGCCGGTCTGCGTCACCGGCGCGGCCTCCATGGCCCTGGCGATGCCGAAGTCGGTCACCTTGATCGTGCCTTCGGGAGTCACCAGCAGGTTGCCCGGCTTGATGTCGCGGTGGATCACCCCGGAGGAGTGGGCCGCGTGCAGCGCCTTGGCCGTCTGGTGGAGCACGTCGAGGGAGACCTCGACGCCGAGCGCGCCGTTGCGGACCAGGATGGCCGACAGCGGCTCACCGTGCACCAGCTCCATCACCAGGTAGGCCAGGTCCGCCTGCTCGCCGTAGTCGAAGATCTGCGCGATGCCGGGGTCGGCCAGCCCGGCGGTGATGCGCGCCTCGTTGCGGAAGCGGCCGCGGAAAGCCGGGTCGGCGTGGATGTGGCTGTGGAGCACCTTGACGGCGACCTCGCGGCCGAGCAGCTCGTCGCGGGCACGCCAGACCTCCCCCATGCCGCCGGCGGCGATGCGGGAGAGGAGGAGATAGCGGTTACCGAGCCGCATGGTTCAGCACGTTACCGTCCATCACTTCAGCACCGCCTCCATCACTGCCTTGGCGATCGGCGCGGCCGTGCCGCCGCCGGTGGCCTCTCCGCCGCCGCGCACGGCGCCGGACTCGACCATCACCGCGAGCGCGATCCTCGGCTCGTCCGCGGGTGCGAACGAGATGAACCAGGCGTGCGGCTGCTGGCCCTGAGCGGTCTCGGCGGTGCCGGTCTTTCCCGCTACTTGGACGCCGGAAATCTGCGCGCGGTTCGCGGTGCCGTTGGCCACGACGCTCACCATCATGTCGGTGAGCTCGTCGGCCGTCTCCTTGCTGACCGCCTCGGTGAACTCCTCGGGGTCGGTCTCGTCGATCGTGTCGCCGTTGGAGTCGGTGATCTTGTTCACCAGGTGGGGCTTCATGACGACGCCGTCGTTGGCGATGCCGGCCGCGATCATGGCCATCTGCAGCGGGGTCATCTGGTTGCTGCGCTGGCCGATGGAGGCCTGGGCGACCGCGGCCGCGTCCTCCTTGGGGCCGAAGTCGCTCTTGACCACCGACATCGGCACGGCCAGCGGCTCACCGGCGCCGAACTTCTGCAACTGCTCGCGCATCGCCTCGTAGCCGAGATCGATGCCGATCTTGCCGAACGGGGTGTTGCAGGACCGCTCCAGCGCGAAACGGAGTGTCACCTGGCCGGAGCCGCACGCCGCGCCGCCGTAGTTGGGCAGGTCGGCGCTGGTGTTGGGCAGGTCGAGCACCTGCGGGGCGGGGACCGTGGTGTCGGCGCCGCGGCTGGAGTCGTCCTCCAGGAAGGCGGCGGCCGTCACCACCTTGAACGTCGAGCCCGGCGGGTAGGTGTTCGCGATCGTACGGTTGAGCAGCGGCTGGCTCTTGTCCTTCGCCAGCTCGTCGTAGCGCTTGAACACCTCGGCCTTGTTCGTGCCCGACAGCTCGGCCGGGTCGTAGGTGGGCAGCGAGACCATGGCGAGGATGCCGCCGGTCTTCGGGTCGAGGGCGACCACGGCGCCGCGCTTGCCGCTCTCGCGCAGCGCGTCGTAGGCGGCCTTCTGCGCCGCCGGGTGGATCGTCAGGTCGACGTTCGCGCCCCTGGGCGGCTCGCCGGTGAACAGGTCGATGCCGCGCTGCAGCAGCAGGTCGGCGCTGGAGCCGTCGAGCAGCTTGTTCTCGCTGCGCTCGATGGCGGACTCGCTCTCGGGCGAGAAGAAGCCGGTCACGTGCGCGTACACGCGGCCATCGGGGTACTCCCTGAGGAACTTGAAGTCGCCCTTGGTCTCCTTCGACTGGGCCAGGATGACCTTGCCGCCCGCGGTGATGCGCCCGCGCTGCACCGCGTACCGCTCGTAGAAGTTGCGCTGGTTGCGGGCGTCGTCGCTGAGGCTCGACGCGCGCACGCCCTGAAGGATGTTCACGTTGATCATCAGGAGCGCGAACATGGCCAGACAGGCGACGGCCGCGCGCTTGATCGTCCGGTTCATCGCTGGAACACCTGCGTCATTCCTTCGTTCTGGATCGCCTGGGGCGGTGGCCTGCGCGCCGCGTCGGTCATGCGGACGAGCAGCGCGATGAGGATCCAGTTGGCCAGCAACGCCGAGCCACCCTGTGACATGAACGGGGTGACCAGGCCGGTCAGGGGGATGAGGTTGGTGACACCGCCGACGATGATGAAGATCTGCCAGGCCAGCAGGAACGACAGGCCGGCGGACAGCAGCTTGGTGAACGGGTCGCGGGCGGCGAGCGAGGCGCGCAGCCCGCGCTGGACGATCAGCGCGTAGATCATGAGGATCGCCATCAGACCCGTGAGGCCGAGCTCCTCGCCGGTGGCGGCGAAGATGAAGTCGGAGAAGGCGAGCGGGATGAGCTCGGGATGACCCTGGCCGAGCCCGGTGCCGAGGACGCCGCCCGACGCCATGGCGAACAGGCCCTGCATGAGCTGCTCGCTGCCGCCGATGGCGTTGTAGAGCTCGGGGTTGCCGGGGTCGAGATAGACCGCGCCGCGCAGCTGGACGTGGCTGAAGACCATGCCGGCCAGGACCGCGCCGCACAGGAAGAGCAGGATGCCGATGATCACCCAGGAGATGCGCTGGGTGGCGATGTAGAGCATCGCGATGAACGTGCCGAACAGCAGCAGCGAGGAGCCCAGGTCCTTCTGCAGGACGAGGATGCCCAGGCTGACACCCCAGGTGATGAGCACCGGGCCGAGGTCACGCGCGCGCGGCAGGTCGATGAACAGCAGCCGCCGCCCGGCGAGCGCCAGCACGTCGCGCTTGGCCACGAGGTAGCCGGCGAAGAAGACCACCAGCGCCAGCTTGGCGAACTCGGCCGGCTGGAGCGAGAACACCCCGGGGACGCCGATCCAGATGCGGGCGCCGTTGATCTCCTGGCCGAGGAACGGGATCAGCGGCGAGACCAGCAGGAAGAGCCCCGCCGCGCCGGCGGTGTAGGTGAGCCGCTGCAGGGCGCGGTGGTCACGCAGGAAGATCAGGGTGAGGCTGAACAGCACGATGCCGATGAGCGTCCACAGCAGCTGCGTGTTGGGCGAGGCGAGCGTGGCGGACGGCAGGTCGGAGTCGGTCTCGGACAGCCGGAAGATCATCACCAGCCCGAGCCCGTTGACCAGCGTCACCAGCGGCAGGATCAGCGGGTCGGCCCACGGCGCGAACTTGGCGAGCACGAGGTAGGCGGCCAGCATCAGGCCGCCCAGGCTCAAGCCGTACGTCAGCATGCCCGAGGGGATCGCCCCGTCCATCGCCAGTCCGACGTTGGCGTAGGCGCCCATGGTGATGAGAACCGCGAACGCGAGCATGACGAGTTGGGCCATGCGTCGCTTGGCGGGCATGGGCACGGGGGCGGGGGCCACTTCGCTCATCTACTGAGGTTTCGTCCTTGTGGGAGTCGGGGATGGCGACGGGCTCGCGGAGGGGGTGGGTTCCGCGAACCTCATTGTATTGATCTTGGTGAGACCCTCGTCCACGTCGCCGACCTCGATGCCGTCCTTGACCAGTGCCTGGTCAGGCGGCGAGAGCCGGGACAGGGCCTTGCCGGTGTGGCGGGCCACCTTGAAGAACTGTACGGGGCCCACCTCCTGCTGGATGCCCTGGAAGACGACCACTTCGTCGGCCCAGGCTCCGACGAAGAACTGGTCCTGGGTCCACTTCCAACCGAAGTAACCGCCCACGCCCACGGCGATGGCGGCCACGGACAGCACGGTGACCAGCACGGGCCACACCCGGCGACGCCTGCCCGACTTGCGGGACGCTCGCGCGACCGGCTCGTCGAAGTCGTCATCGGTGATGGCCGGCTGGGGAGCGGTCACCGCGCCCGCTCGCCCCGGCGCGGCCTCCTCGCCCGAGCGCAGCCGGGTCATCCCGGCGGCGCCGACGACGGCGGCCTCGAAAGGCACCTGCTGCCCGTCGGTGATCTCCAGCACGTCGGCGATCACGCAGGTGATGTTGTCGGGCCCGCCGCCCCGGTTGGCCAGGTCGATGAGCTGGCGTACGGCCTCTTCGGGATCGTCGAGATTGGTCAGCGTGGCGTGCAGGGTCTCCGCGCTCACCACCCCGGACAGCCCGTCGGAGCAGAGCAGGTAACGGTCGCCCACCTGCGCCTCGCGCAGCGTCAGGTCGGGGTCGACCTCACCGCTGCCGTCGAGCGCCCGCAGCAGGATCGAGCGCTGCGGATGGGTCGCGGCCTCCTCCGGGGTGATCCGCCCGTCGTCGACCAGTTGCTGCACGAGCGTATGGTCATGGGTGATCTGATAGAGCTCGCCGCGTCTGAGCAGGTAGGCGCGGGAGTCGCCGACGTGCACCAGCGCGACCTGGGTGCCGTTCCAGAGCATGGCGGTGAGTGTGGTGCCCATGCCTTTGAGGCTGGGATCCCGTCCCACCATCTCGTGCAGCTTGCGATTGGCGTCGCGTACGGCTGCCTCGATGGCGTTGAGCAGGTCACCCCCCTGCTGGGCCTCTTCGAGAGAGGCCATCGCGGCGATGGCGACGGAGCTCGCCACCTCGCCGTGTGCGTGCCCGCCCATGCCGTCGGCGACGGCGAGCAGGCGGCCGCTGGCGTAGGCCGAGTCCTCGTTTCCTTCACGGAGGAGGCCGACGTCCGAGCGGGCGGCGTAGCGGAGTGCGATGGTCATTTGCGCAATTCAATGACTGTCTTGCCGACACGGATCGGAACACCGAGCGGCACCGGGGTCGGGCGGGTGACTTTCGAGCGGTCGAGATACGTGCCGTTGGTGGAGCCGAGATCTTCCACGATCCACTGACCGTCCTGGGGAAAGAGCCGGGCGTGCCGGCTGGATGCGTAGTCGTCGCTGACTACCAGCGTGGCGTCGTTCGCCCGGCCGATGGTGATGGGCGTCTCCGTGAGATTAATGGTGGTGCCCTGCAGCGGACCACCTGTCACGATGAGCTGGCGGGGCTCTCCCTTCCTGCTCTTGGGCTTTGCCACGGGTTTGGCAGGTTTGGTCCCTGTCCCCGGGCCGGCCGGGGCCGTGCGTGACCCGAACAAGTCGGTCCGGATCACACCGACCGCGGCGATGACGAAGAACCACAGCACCGCCAGGAAGGCGAGCCGGATCAGCACCAGCGTGAGCTCGGACATGGACCGTTTGTCTACCTCTAATCGCGCCGGAACACCAGAGTCGTGCGTCCCAGCGTCACTCGCGTGCCGTTCTGGAGCTCGATTCTGCGTACCGGCTGGCCGTTGACGAAGGTGCCGTTGGTCGATCCGAGATCGACCAGGACGACTTGCTGACCCTCGACGCGCAGCTCCGCGTGGTGGCGGGAGACGCCGGGGTCGACGAGACGAAGATCGCAGTCGGTGCCGCGGCCCAGCAAGGTCACCGGAGTGGTGAGCTCGTAGGAGCGGTCGCCCTGTGGATCGTCCTGAGTGCTGACGAGCAGCCGGGGCCGCCCGTTGAACGCGTTGGGCCGGGACGGGGGCAGGTCGCTGGACGGCTGGCGGATCTCGTCCTGCTCGACCGTGGCGCCGCGGATGACGCCCGACCTGATGCGGAACAAGCCCACCGCCAGGTCGCCCGCCGTCTCGAATCGGACCCGGACCGGTCCTACGAAGGAGTAGCCCTGCTCCTTGGCGTACTCCCTGGCGAGGTTGGCCAACTCGTGGCTGATGCTGTCGGCGTAGACCTCTAGCCGCTCGGCGTCGGTCGTGGACAGCTCCACCACGAAGTCGTTCGGGACGAGGGTACGGCCCTGGGCGACGATCGCCGCCCGCTCGTCCATCTCCCGCTGCACCGCGCTGGCGACCTCGACCGGCTGAAGGTCAGATTTGAACGCCCGCGCAAAGGCCCCCTCAACCAAGCCTTCGAGCCGTCGCTCGAAGCGCTGAAGGACTCCCACCGGGTACCTCCCTTCCTCCGTGCATATGATCGCGGCCCCCAGACGCCGATGACGCCCGGTCTCCGCTCGAACCACGAGACAGAGTGCCCCGGCGCTCTCCAAGCACTCGCGCCCAGCTCCTCCGCTCACGTGTCTTATGCGATCGTATCCGGGTTCAGTACCAGTGGCTGTTCCGTGCTAATGTTTCTCCGCACCCACAAGGGCGGGTGGCGGAACGGCAGACGCGCACGGTTCAGGTCCGTGTGTCCGAAAGGACGTGAGGGTTCAAATCCCTCCTCGCCCACTCCGGTCACGCCGATGAAATCGGCAGACCAACACTGACGAAAGAGAGCCCCGGTTCGCAAGAGCCGGGGCTTCATCTTTTCCGTCCGCTTCTCGCCTTCGCTCGGCGAAAGGTACGCCCGGCCGGTTGCAACGCACTTTCACGTCGCTTCCGGCCGGGCGTTTCGCTGTGTTTTCGCTCACAGCGGACCCGGGAGTGTCAGACCGCCGCCAGCTTGCGGGTGTCCAGAAGCTGGCCCAGCAGGTCCGTGAGGCTCACCATGCCGACGGTCGCGCCGTCGGCGCCGATGACCAGCGCCAGATGCGACCGCGCTTCCTGCAGCGCCGCCACGGCCTCGGGGACCTGCGTGGCGCTCGGCAGCTCCGGCACCGGCCGGGCCAGCTCGCCCGCCGTGCGTCCCGGCTGCAGCAGGGCGTCGCGGGCGTGCAGGACGCCCGTCACCTCGCCGCCGTCGCTCACGAGCAGCCGCAGGTGGCCGCTACCGGCCGCCACGCGGCGGATCTCCGCCGTGTCGGCCGACGGAGGTACGGTGACGACCCGGTCGATCGGCACCATGAGGCGTTCGATGCCCGCCGCCTCGAACCGCAGCGCCCGGGTGAGCAGGTCGTGCTCCTCCCGGTCCAGCAGGCCCATCCGGCCGGACTCGCCGACCAGCATGGCGAGCTGGCGCGGCGTCCTGGTCGTGGCCAGCTCGTCGCGCGCCTGCACGCCGAAGAGCCGCAGCATCACGTTGGTCAGGCCGTTGAGCGTCGAGAGCAGCGGCAGCATCACCCAGGTGAAGGCCCGGAAGGGCAGGGTGAGCAGCAGCACCGCCCGCTCGGGATGGGTCAGCGCCCACGACTTGGGCGCCATCTCGCCCACCACCATGTGCAGGAACGTCACCAGGGCCAGCGCGAGCGTGAGCGCGATCGGCATGCGCAGCGGCTCGGCCACGCCGATGGCCGCGAACACCGGCTCCAGATAGTGCTCGATGGCCGGCTCGGTCACGTACCCGAGACCCAGCGTGCACAGCGTGATGCCGAGCTGGGCCCCGGCGAGCATGAGCGAGAGCTGGCGGCTGCCGCCCGCGGCCGACCTGGCCGCGATCCTGACGAGCCGGTTGCCGCCCGTCGCGACCTCCTCCAGGCGGTGCCTCCGTGAGGAGACGAAGGCGAACTCGGCCGCCACGAACAGCGCGTTGAACGCCAGCAGCGCCACACTGATGAGGATCATCGTCATCGGCTCGTCGCCTCCGCGGGCTGCTGGGCGGGCGCCAGACGCACCCATTCGGGCACGCGACGGGTGATGGACATCACGGTCAGCTCGGCCAGATGCCGGTCACCGTCGTCCTCCTCGAACGGGTGGGCCTCCACGACCGTGGGCACCGTCACCGTGTCGCCGGGCTCGGGCATCCGCCCCAGCTCCGCCAGGATCAGGCCGCCCAGCGTGTCGTAGTCGTCGCTCTCCGGCAGCGCGATGCCGGTGGCCCGCTCGACCTCGTCGAGCCGCAGCCTGCCGGGCACCTCCCAGACGCCGCCGGGCTGCCGCACGGCGCCCACGGGATCCGGGTCGTTCTCGTCGACCAGCTCGCCGACCAGCTCCTCCGCCAGGTCCTCGACGGTGATCACGCCGGCCAGGCCGCCGTACTCGTCGATGACGCAGGCGATGTCGTCGCGCGCGACGCGCATGCGGTCGAGCACCACCGGGAGCGGCAGCGAGTCGGGCACGAGCAGCGCCTGCCGGGTGATGTCGCCGACGGCGCCCTCCTCCATCCCGGAGGTGAGCAGCTCGCGCACGCCGGTCACGCCCGCGACGTCGCCGTCGTCACCGAGCACCGGGTAGCGGGTGTGCCCGCAGGCCCGCATCGTCTCCACCAGCTCGGAGATCGGCTGGGCGGTGCGGAGCACGACCACCCGCGGCCGCGGCACCATGATCTCCTCGGCCGTGTGGTCGCCGAACTCCAGGGCGCGCTCCAGCAGCTCCGACAGGCGCGGAGGCAGCTCGCCGGCCTCGGTGGACTCCTCGATGATCCGGGAGAGCTCCTCGGGGGTGGCGCCGTGCTCCACCTCCTCGACGGGCTCGATGCCCAGCTTCCTGAGCAGCCCGGTGGCGGCCGAGTCGAACAGACGGATCACCGGGCCGACCACGGCCAGGTAGACCAGCGTCGATCCGGCCAGGAACTTGGCCACCGGCTCGGGCCTGGCGATGCCGAGGTTCTTCGGCGCCAGCTCGCCCAGCACCATCTGGACCACGGTGGCCACGCCGACGCCGATGGCGACGGACAGCCCGGTGATCAGGGTGTCCGGCAGACCGGCGTCCGACAGCCAGGGCCGCACGAGCGCGGCGATGGCGGGTTCGGCCAGGAAACCGACCACGAGGGCGGTGACGGTGATGCCGAGCTGGGCGCCCGACAGCATGAACGACAGGCGAGAGGTCACCCGCAGCGCCTTCTCGGCGGCCTGGTCACCGGCCGCGGCCTGCTCGCGCAGGACGGCCCGGTCGGCGGCGACGAAGGCGAACTCCTGGGCGACGAAGTAGCCCGTCGCGGCAGTGAGCAGGAAGAGGGCCAGGATGCCCAGATAAGCGCTCACCGGCGCGAGCTCTCAGAGGTCCCCGTGCATGCGCACGGGCGGCTACTCCATGGGTCCGCAGTGGACACGATCATCCTTTCCATAGATGTGGTCCCTAAAGCTAACGATGCAGGTGCCTTCTGTGTTTCCGGTGGCCATATCTGCGGGGTTCTGCGTACTTTTCCGTGGGCGGAACATTGGCCGGTGCGCTGCACTGAACGACGTCTGCGACGTAGCGTCTATGTCAAGCGATGGGAAGAAGGAGCCAAGTGTCTGAGGACGACCGGACGCGGGCCATGCGCCCGCCTGGTGAGCGCCGTCCGCTGCCGCGGAAGGACGAGGGGCGGCGCTCGGCGGGGGCGCCCGCGCACCAGTTCCCGCAGCCTCCCCCCTCGTCGCCTCCCGCCTCGTCGCCTCCACCCTCGTCGTCCGCCGACGACAGGCCCCGGGCCGGCTCGCGCGTGTACGGCAGGCCGCGCTCCGGCGACAGCCCCGTCCGCCCGATGCGGCGCGGCTCCGAGCAGCCGCCCCCGTCCGGGCGGCGGCCGCGCAGGCGGATCAGGGTCGGCACCGTACTCAAGATCCTCGGCGCGCTCGTGGCCGCGCTGGTGCTGCTCGCCGCCGGTCTGCTGTTCTGGATCGACGGCCGGCTGGGCGGGCTGCCCGCCGGGATCCTGGACGACTACGAGGGCCGGCCGGCCGACACCCCCGGCACCAACTGGCTCCTGGTCGGCTCCGACAGCCGCAAGGGCCTGTCCGCCCGCGAGCGCAGGAAGCTGGCCACCGGCAACAGCGAGGGCCAGCGGACCGACTCGATGATGCTGCTCCACCTGCCGGAGAGCGGCGACCGGCCGACGCTGGTCAGCCTGCCCCGCGACTCCGCCGTCACCATCCCCGGCAAGGGCCGCAACAAGCTCAACGCCGCCTACGCCATCGGCGGGCCCGAGCTCCTGGTCCGCACCGTCGAGACGGTCACCGACATCCGCGTCGACAACTACATGGAGATCGGCTTCGCCGGCTTCGTCGACATCGTGGACGCCGTCGGCGGCGTCGAGATCAACGTGCGCGCCGCGGTGAACGACCCCAAGGCGGGCCTGAAGCTCAAGAAGGGCACCCAGACCCTCACCGGCGCCCAGGCGCTCGGCTACGTCCGCACCCGCCAGGGCGGCGCGCTGCCCGACTACGAGCGCACCAAGCGCCAGCGCCAGTTCCTCGGCGCGGTGGTGAAGAAGGCGGCCAGCCCCGGCACCCTGATCAACCCGTTCACCTCGATCCCGCTGGCGATGAGCGCCACCGAGGCGGTGGCGGTCGACGAGGACACCGGCGTGTTCGACATGCTCTCGCTGGGCCTGGCCATGGGCGACAACCCGGTGACCACGGTGGTGCCGTTCGGCGGCACCGAGATCGTCGCTGGCGGCGAGGCCGTCAAGTGGGACAGGGACAAGGCCGTCGCCCTGTTCGAGGCGCTGGCCGCCGACAAGCCGGCGCCGAAGGAGGTCGTCGACGCCGGCTGAACCGGCGCCGGCCGGGCCGGTTCAGCCGGCCGGTCAGCTCGACGCGGTGATGGCGGCCGTGGTGACGGCGATCGAGATGCCCGCGTTGATCGCGGCGATCGTCTGGGCCACGGCCTCCGCCTCCCAGGCGCCGGAGGCGATCTGCTTGACCCGTTCCTTGTCGGCGCCGGGGAACGCCTTGCGGTCGAGCTTGGCGGCGTGCATGACCGCGATGAGCACGGCGGTGCGCGGGTCCGGCTCGGCGCCGCCGAGCGCGGCGGCGACCCGCTCGCGCACCCGGGCCTCCACGGCGCCGTCGAGCTCGGGCCAGCGGGTGGTGCGGAAGATGCCGAACACCCGCACGCGCTCCTCGGACAGCACGCCCGCACCGGCGAGCCGGGTGAGCAGGCGGGTGCGGAGCTTGCCCGACTGGAGCTGCTGCACCCACCAGGCCGGCTTGCGCTCCTTGGGGCTGTCGGCGATGCGGGCGAGCGCGGCGTCGAGCTCGTCGTCGCCCAACGGCGCGGGGTCGAGGACCGTCACCTTCTTGTCTCTCAGCGCGATGCGCTCGCCGAGGGCCAGCTCCGCGAGCAGGGCTCCGGCCACGGCGGGGTCGAGCTGGATGGCGGAGAGCAACTGCCTGCCGTCGTCCTCGCCGAAGGCGAGAAGGAGGATCTCCTCCGCGATCGTCACACTCATCCTCTGACACTAACGTGCGAGCATGACCATCTCGGAAAAGTTGCACGTTATCGGCCGTCCCCTGCTCCAGGCCCAGGTGGAGCATCCGACGGTGATCGGCATCGGGCGGGGCGACCTGCCGGACCCGGTGTTCCGGTCGTGGCTGGAACAGGACTACCTGTACCTCCTGGACTACGTGCGGGTCTTCGCCAAGCTGGCCTGGCAGGCGCCCGACGCGCACGTGGGAGACCTCGTGGACCTGGCGCACTCGACGTACCACGAGGAGCTGGATCTGCACCGCTCGCTGTCGGCGGAGTTCGGCGCCGACCTGGAGGGGGCAGTGAAGGGGCCGGCGTGCGTGGCGTACACGGACTTCCTGCTGGAGGCGGCTTCCTCGTACGGAGAGGGGCTGGCGGCGCTGTACCCGTGCATGTGGGGTTACTCGACGCTGGGGCGGATCCTGGCGGAGAACCCGCCGGCCGAGCCGCGCTACCGGGCCTGGGTCGACACCTACGCCGACCCGGGATTCGCGGCGCTGACCGAGCGGATCGCCCGGATGCTCGACGAGGCGGACCCCGACCCGGCTCTGGCCGAGGCGAGGTTCCGGGAGGGGATGGCGCACGAGCTGGCGTTCTGGGACGTGCCGTAGCGCCCACGTAGGCTGGAGGGCATGCCGGAGCTTCCCGAGGTCGAGTCGCTCACCGCGTTCCTGCGTGAGCGGGCGGTCGGACGCGTGATCGCGGGCGTCGACGTGCCGGGCGTGCAGGCGCTCAAGACGTTCGACCCGCCGGTGAGCGCGCTGGGCGGGCTGACCGTCACGGGCGTGGCCAGGCACGGCAAGTTCCTCGACCTCGACTGCGACGGCCTCCACCTGGTCATCCATCTGGCCCGGGCGGGCTGGCTGCGCTGGCGCGAGGACCTCTCGGGCGCCAAGCCGGTCCGTCCGGGCAAGGGCCCGCTGGCCGTACGGGTGCGGATGGCGGCCGACGCCGAGGGGCTCGCGCCGGGGTTCGAGCTGACCGAGGCGGGCACGCAGAAGCGCCTGGCCGTCTACGTGGTGAGGGACCCGGAGGAGGTGCCGGGGATCGCCGCGCTCGGGCCCGACCCGCTCGACCCGTCCTTCGACGTGGCCGCGCTCAAGCGGATCCTCGGCGGCAACCGCACCCAGGTCAAGGGCCTGCTGCGCGACCAGAAGGTCATCGCGGGCATCGGCAACGCCTACTCCGACGAGGTGCTGCACGCCGCGAGGATGTCACCGTTCAAGATCGCTTCGACGCTGACGGACGCGCAGGTCGCCGACCTGCACGAGGCGATCGTGACCACGCTGCGCGAGGCGGTCGAGAGGGCCCGGGGCCTGGCGGCCAAGGACCTCAAGGCGGAGAAGAAGTCGGGGCTGCGGGTCCACAACCGCGCCGGTCAGCCGTGTGACGTGTGCGGCGACACGATCCGCGAGGTGTCGTTCGCCGACTCCGCGCTGCAGTACTGCCCCACCTGTCAGACCGGTGGCAAGCCGCTGGCCGACCGCCGCATGTCCCGGCTGCTCAAGTAGGGTCGCGGCGTGTGCCGAGCACGGCGCGCGGCAGGGGAGAATGGGCCCATGACGGTTCCCGAGGTCGAGGTCCGCGACGTGCCCGAGGACGCCTACCTGCTCGACGTGCGCGAGCAGGACGAGTGGGTGGCGGGTCACGCCCCCGAGGCGGTCCACATCCCGATGACGCAGATCCAGGCGCGGGTCGAGGAGGTGCCCTCCGGCCGCCCCGTCTACGTCGTGTGCCGCGTCGGCGGCCGTTCGCTGCAGGTCGCGGCCTGGCTCAACCGGCTCGGCCGGGAGGCGATCAACGTCGGCGGCGGCATGCAGGCCTGGGAGCACGACAAGCGCCCCATGGTCAGCGAGACGGGCCGGCCGCCTGTGGTCGCCTGACTCCACCGCTGGCCCAAATCCGACCAATAGGGCATCATGGGGGCGCGTGCCGGAGCTGATCCCCGGCCGCGTTCGACCCACCGCGGGAGCTCGGGGCAACCGGGCTGAGAGGGCAGCTACCGCCGCTGCCGACCGCATGAACCTGTCCGGGTAATGCCGGCGTAGGGAGTGCGCGATGCCGCATGCCGTCCACGGCGACGAAGTTCCGCTGACCCTGGAGGGCACGCCGCCCAAGACCCTCGGCGTGCTCGACCAGGGCGCGCTCTGGGCCAACCTGGCGGTCAGCCTGCTGGGCTTCTCCGGGGCGCTGTTCCTGATCGACCCGCTCGGCGGCGCGCCGCTGTCGCTGACGGCCGCGCTGGTCGCCACCGTCGTCGGCAGCCTGATCGGCACCACCATGGTGGGCCTGGCGGCCATCCCCGGCACGCGGACCGGGCAGCCCGCGATGGTGCTGCTGCGCGGGCTGTTCGGGGCCCGGCTGTCGTACGTCCCCACCGGGCTCAACATCGTCCAGATGGTCGGCTGGGGCGCGTTCGAGCTCTGGGTGATCGCCCAGGGCGCCCTGGCCATCTTCGGCGACACGGTCCCGTACGCGGTCTGGGTGATCGTCGCCGGGGTGGTCACCACGGTGCTGAGCGTCTGGCCGCTGGGCGCCGTCCGGCTGATCCGGCGCTACATCACGGTCCTGGTGATCATCGCGATGATCTGGTTCGCGGTGCAGTTCCTGGGCGACGCCCAGCCGCGGACCGGCGGGTCCTGGGAGGCGTTCGCCCCGGCCGTCGACTACGTGATCGCGCTGTCGGTGTCGTGGGTGCCGCTCGCCGCCGACTTCGCCCGCCACTCCAGGTCCAGCCGGGCGGCCTTCGCCGGCGTGGTCGGCGGCTACACCCTCGCCCAGGTGGCCTGCCTGGCGCTGGGCGTGTACGCGGTCGCGATCGCCGGCGCGCAGGCGGTGGCGGCCGACAGCACCGCGGTGTTCGGGCCGTTCGTGGCGGTGCCGCTGGGCGCGCTGTTCTTCGCGGTCCTGGTGCTGCGCGAGGCCGACCAGTCGTTCGCCAACGTCTACTCGACGACCGTCTCACTGCAGAACCTCATGCCGCGCGTCGACCGGCGGATCATCAGCACGGTCATCGGCCTGCTCACCATCGCCATCGCGCTGGTGGTGGACGTGACCTCCTACGGAGCGTTCCTGGGCGTGATCGGCGCGGTGTTCGTGCCCATGTTCGCGGTGCTGGCCGTCGACTACTTCCTGCTCGGCGGCTCGGCCCGGTGGAACACCGCCGCCGACGCCCCGGCCCGCTGGTCGATGCTGGCGCCGTGGGCGCTCGGGTTCGCCGCGTACTGGCTGACCACCTCCACCCCGACCATCGCCCCCTGGGACGGCTTCTGGGCCGGGGTGCGCGAGGCCGTCGGCTTCACCAGGGAGCCGTGGATGAACGGCGCGCTCGGCGCGGCCATCGTCGCGGCCCTGGTGACGCTGCTGATCGGGCTCGTCAGGCGCCGCGCCGCTCGACGGTGAGCAGGTGCCGCTTGGCGGCGGCGCCGCCCGCGTAGTCGCCGGGCTCGCCGTCGTCGCGCACCACCCGGTGACACGGCACGATCACGCACACGGGGTTGGCGCCGAGCGCGTTGCCGACCGCGCGCAGCGCCCGCGGCCTGCCGATCAGCTCGCCGACGCGGGCCGGCGTCGTGGTCGTGCCGTACGGGATCGCCATCGTCTTCTGCAGCACCGTACGGGCGAACGGGGTGGCCAGGGACAGGTCGACCCGGGTGGAGAAGGCGCGCAGCCGGCCGGAGAAGTAGGCGTCGAGCTCGCGGCGCACCGGGTCGAGCCGCCGGGCGTCGCTGCCGATGAGCCTGCCCACCTGCTTGGCCACCCGCTCGAACACGACGTTCTCGTCCTCGTAGCTGCAGGTGACGAGACCGCGGGCGGTGACCGCGAGCACCAGCCGGCCCACCGCGCCGTCGTAGGTGCCGAACGCGATGTCGGGCGGGCCGTCGCCGCGATAGGTGTCGGACGTCGCCCGCAGAAGGGCATCCAGGTCGCCCGACACGTCTTCACCTCCACCCGTACGAACAGCCGTGACCGCAGCGTATCGGACGGATCACCCGACGCGGACGCCACGCCGCGGGCACTATGGAGTCGTGGGGGACGCAAGGGCTGCGAGTGACGACGAGATGGTCCGGGCGGTGCTCGACAGCTCGCCCAACGCCGTGGTCGCGATCGACAGGGACCAGACGGTCCTGGTGTGGAACGCCGCCGCCGAGGCGCTCTTCGGCTGGCCCGCCGCCGACGTGCTGGGCCGCCGGGCGCCGATCGTGCCCGAGGAGCTGGCGGCCGAGCACCACGCGGCCCTGGAGCGGGTGCGCACCGGCGAGCAGGTGTCGCTGCGCACCAAGCGGGCGCGCGCCGACGGCGCCGTGCTGGACGTGCGGGCCGACATCAGCGCGCTGCGGACGGGCAGCGCGACGGCCGGGTACGTCTGCGTCTACCACCTGGTGCGGGCCGGCAGCGCCGCCGAGCACCGGATGGCGCGCCGGGCCAGGCTGGTGCGCAGGCTCACCGACGTGGTCGCCGACATCAACGCCGAGCTGGAGCTGCCCGCCGTGCTCGACCGCATCTCGGCCAGCCTCACCGAGCTGACGGGGGCCGACGCGGGCGGGTTCGTGCTCATCGAGGGCGAGCGGTTGCGGCTGGTCAGCACCTACCGGCTGCCGCCGTCGCTCAAGGACGCCACCACCGACCTGCACACCAGCCTGGTCGGCACGCTGCTGCGCACCGGCAGGACCGTGCTGCTGGAGTCCGAGGGGATCGAGCGGCTGGTGTGGGCCGAGCTCAAGGGCCTGCACACCATCGCGCTCGGCCTGGCCGCCGTCGGCGGTCGCCCGTACGGCGCGCTCTACGCGCTGTTCACCGGGAACAAGCCCGGCCATCTGGAGCTGGAGCTGCTGGAGCTGCTGGCCGGGCACGCCGGCATCGCGGTCGGCAACGCGGTCGCCTACCAGGAGGCGGTGCGGCAGCGGGCGCACGAGCGGGCCGTGTTCGACGCCAGCGCCGACGGCATCGCGGTGCTCGACGGCGACGGCCGGGTGCTGCGGTGGAACCCGGCGGCGGCCCGGCTCACCGCCGTCGCGGCCGAGGAGGTGACGGGCGGCCCGCCGCCGTTCCCGCTGCCCGGCCCCGGCGAGAAGGTCACCCACCAACTGCCGGACGGGCGCTGGCTGGACGTGGTGTGCGCGCGCATCGAGGAGACCGGCGAGCTGGTCGTCGACTTCCGCGACGTCACGGCGGCCAAGGAGCTGGAGGAGGCCAAAGACCTGTTCCTGGCGACCACCAGCCACGAGCTGCGCACCCCGATCACGGTGGTCGGCGGCTTCGCCAGCACGCTCGACGCCCGGTGGGAGCAGCTGAGCGACGCCGAGCGCCGCTACGCCGTGCACACGATCGCCGAGCGCTCCCGGTCGCTCGGCCGGCTCATGGACCACCTGCTGCTCGGCGCCAGGGCGGGAGCGGAGGAGCAGGTGGTCGGCGATGAGCCGTTCGACGTGGCCGAGCGGCTCAGGGCGGCCACGCTCGGCCTGCCGGTGCTGTCCGACAGCCACCGCATCGAGGTGGACATCGCCGCCGGCCTGCCGCACGCGCTGGGTGATCCGCTGGCCACCGACATCGTGCTCGGCCAACTCCTGGAGAACGCCTTCAAGTACTCGCCGCGAGGCGGGCTGATCAGCGTCGGAGCCTGGCGCGAGGACGGGCGGGTGGTCGTGGTGGTCGACGACGAGGGCGTGGGGATCGCGCCGGCCGACCGGGAGCGGATCTTCGAACGGTTCGTCCAGGTGGAGACCGGCGACCGCAGGAGGTTCGGCGGTGTCGGGCTCGGGCTCTACATCGTGCGGAGCCTGGCCAGGGCGCAGGGCGGCGAGGTGAGCGCGCATCCGCGACCCGCCGGTGGCACGCGGATGAAGCTGCAGCTCAGGTGCGCTTCTCCTATCCGATCCGACACACCGGTGCGGTAACGAGGTGGTCATGCTTGCGCTGATCTATCGTCCGATGTGTACAAGCTGTGATTGAGATGCGGTTTCTGGGATCGAGGAACGGGGCATTTCGGTCGTACCGGGGGTGCTTCCGCGGGGGGCACTGGGAGACGGGGAGGTGGGTGTGTCAAGCGTGGTGCTGCTGCCGTACGCGCCGTCCAGCGTCGCCGTCGCCCGCCAGCGTCTCAGCTCCGATCTCCACGACTGCGGGGTCTTCGGCGCCGCGATCGACGATGCCGTGCTGGTGGTGAGCGAACTGCTCAGCAACGCGCTGCGGCACGCGCACCCGCTGCCTTCGGGCATGGTGAAGGTGTCCTGGCTGCGCAGCGAGGACCACATCGAGGTGGCGGTCAGCGACGGGGGAGCGGCCACCGAGCCGAGGGCGGGCCGGCCTGCGCTGTCCTCGCTGGGCGGGCGTGGGCTGGGCATCGTCGAGTACGTGGCGGAGAGCTGGGGCGTGCGGCATGACGGCGACACGACGACGGTGTGGGCGATCCTGCCCGCGCCCAAGAAGCAGGTGAACGGGCAGGTTCACGCCCTCAAAGAGGCCGGGTAGCGAGCACGGCGCGCTCTCCCGTGGTCCACGCCGTGGACACCAGCAGGTAGAGCCCGGCGGCCAGGGGGAGCACGGCCGCGGCCACGAGCGAGCCGTACGGGAGCAGCGGCGCGATCTTCCGCATGAGCTCCGGCTGGTCCTCCGTGAGCGACGACCGCACCGCACGGGACGACAGCCATGCCACCACGGCCATCAGCACGAGCACCAAAGCGAAGACCGAAAAGGGTCCGCTGGCCAGACCGTAATGCGCGATCACGGCGGCGACCTGCTGACCCAGCGGAGCCCCGAACAGGTCATGGCCCGCCAGCGCGGTCGGATGCGTGGCCACCCGGAACATCAGCCACAGGAACGGCAGCTGCGCCAGCCCCGGCAGGATCCCTGCCAGCGGCGAACCGCCCTCCTTGGCGAACAGCGCGGACGTCTCCCTGGCCAGCCGCTCCGGGTTCCGCCCGAACCTCTTGCGCAGCTCACGCAGCCTCGGCGCGAGGCGCTCCCTGAGCCTGGCGCTGCGCGCCTGCCGGACGGCCAGCGGCAGCAGCAGGAGCCGCACGGCCAGGGTGAACAGCACGATGCCGAGGGCGGCGTGGCCCCCGGACATGCCGACGATGAATGACACCAGTGAATCGATCATGAGCCCTTCTCCCGCGGAGACCTTCAGGGCTCGGATCCGAGCCCCGCCTAACCGGAAGCGGGGCGCGGTGAAGGAGCTCTCGGCCTGAGTCTGCCGGCCGCGCCGGGATCGCGCTGGCGCTGGAAGGCCGTGCGCCGCGCGTACACCAGGGGGAACCCGGACGGCTCACCGCCGCAGACCGGCAGCGGCCTGACCGCCCACGACAGCAGCAGCAGGACCGCCACCATGGTGACGGCGATGAGCCATGGATCGAACAGGAAGGTCGTCACCGTCAGGTTGAGGACTTACCGACCATCGTGACGACGATGAAGACCAGCAGCGCGACCACTCCGATGATCAGCGCGATCTTCAGCAGCCCCAGGACCATGGGGATGATGAAGGTGAACAGCACGAAGAGCGCCAGAGCGACGCCCGCCACGAGCATGATGACTCGACCCATGAGCCCACCGTACGTCGTGCCGGCGCCCCGCGCGATGCTTACCGTCCGATGACGTGATCGCCTCACCGGCCCCCTCGCCCCGTACGGTGAAGGCGTGAACACCCGCATCCTGGTGGTCGACGACGATCCGACCGTGTCCGAAGTGGTCGCGCGCTACCTGGAGCGCGACGGGCACGAGGTCGAGTGCGTGGAGGACGGCGCGGAGGCGCTGCGCCGCGCCCTGGCCAGCCCGCCCGACCTGATGGTGCTGGACCTGATGCTGCCCAAGCTCGACGGGTTACAGGTGTGCAGGAAGCTCAGGGAGCGCTGGCCGGTTCCAGTGATCATGCTGACCGCGCTCGGCGAGGAGCTCGACCGGGTGGCCGGCCTGGAGACGGGCGCCGACGACTACGTGGTCAAGCCGTTCAGCCCGCGTGAGCTGGCCCTGCGCGTGCGGTCGGTGCTGCGCAGGGCCCGCGGCGCCGCCGTCACCGGCGGCACCGGCGTGCTCCGCGACGCCGGCCTGGTGGTGGACGTGGGCGCCCACGAGGTGCGGCTGGACGGCGAGCCGGTCATGCTGACCGCCCGCGAGTTCGACCTGCTGGCCTACCTGATGCGCAACCCGAGGCAGGCGTTCAGCCGGGCCGCGCTGCTCGACCAGGTGTGGGGGTGGTCGTTCGGCGACTCCTCCACCGTGACCGTGCACGTCAGGCGGCTCCGCGAGAAGATCGAGCCCGACCCCACCGAACCCCGCAGGATCGTCACCGTCTGGGGAGTCGGCTACCGGTACGAGCCGCTGGAGGGCGCGGCGTGACCCTGGGCGTGATCGTCGCGGTCACCGCCGGGCTGGGCTTGCTCGTGGCCGGCCTGGGGCTGGCCGTCATGTGGGTGCTGCGGACCCGTTCCATCGGCGTGATCATGGCGATCGTGGTGGTCGTCGCCGTGGCCGCCACCCTGGCCGGCGTGGTCGCGATCACGATGCGGATGGTCATCGAAGGGCCGGCCAGGGACATCGTGCTCAGCGTGGTCGCCGTCGGCGGGCTCGTCGGGCTCGGCGTGGCCTTCGTGGTGGCCCGGCGGGTCGTGGCCGAGAGCAGGCGGCTGGTGGCCGCGGTCGGCGAGCAGCCGTTCGCCGCGCCGCGCGGGCTGCCCGCCGAGCTCCAGTCCATCGCCGACGCCCTGGAGAAGGCGTACGCCCGCGAACGCGCCCTGGAAGGCGCCCGGCGCGAGCTCGTCGCCTGGGTCAGCCACGACCTGCGCACCCCGCTGGCCGGGATGCGGGCCATGGCGGAGGCGCTGGAGGACGGCGTCGTGTCCGACCCCGAGACGGTCGGCCGCTACCACCGCCAGATCAAACGGGAGGTGGAACGGCTGTCGGCCATGGTCGACGACCTGTTCGAGCTGTCGAGGATCCACGCCGGGGCACTGCGGCTGTCACGGGCCAGGATCGGGCTCGCCGACCTGGTCGCCGACACGCTGGCCGGGGCCGAGCCGCTGGCCAGGGCGAAGGGCGTGCTGCTCACCGCGGAGGCGGCGGCCGTGCCGGTCGAGGCCGACGCGGGCGCGCTCGGGCGGGCGCTGCGCAACCTCGTGGTCAACGCCATCGAGCACACGCCCCCGGACCTGCCGGTGGTGCTGCGGTCCGGGGCGTCGGACGGGACGGCCAGCCTGTCGGTCAGCGACTCCTGCGGCGGCATCCCGGACGAGGACCTGACGCGGGTGTTCGAGGTGGCCTTCCGGGGGGAGACAGCCCGGACCCCGACCTCGGACGGCGGGGCCGGGCTGGGGCTGGCGATCGCCGAGGGGATCGTGCGGGCGCACGACGGGGTGATCGGGGTGGCGAACGAGGGCCGCGGGTGCCGCTTCGAGATCCGCCTGCCTCTCGCGTGACGCGCCGGGCCCTCGCGGGGCGGCGGTTCGGGACAGCGAGAGGTTCATGACGAGAGGTTCATGACGAGAGGTTCACGACGAGAGGTTCACGACGAGAGGTTCACGACGAGAGGTTCATGACGAGAGGTTCATAAGGCGTGGCGTGGCGTGGCGGTGCGGGGTGGCGGGCCTTCACGGCGTGCGGTGGTTCAGGGCAGCCGGTGTTCGCGGTGGCTGGTGTTCGCGGTGGCTGGTGTTCGGGCGGTGGGGTGCTCACCGGGTCCGGTGCGGGCGGCGGGGTATGCGCGGCGCCGTCAGGCGGGCCCCGGGGGGACCGTTGCCGGGAGGGAGGTCTCCGGAGTGGCGCCGAACGACTCCGACATCGCACGAAATGTCGGGCAGGGCCAGCGCCACATGCAGCTCCGGCACCGCAGGATCGGGTGCGCGGCGTCGCTGGTGATGCCGCCCGCGTCACGCGGCTGGTGCAGGTCGAGCAGCCGCAGCCCCAGCTCGGAGAACATGAGCAGCTCGTCGCGCGCCCCGGTGAGGAAGTCGAGGTCCTCCACGGCCAGCCTGGTCTGTACGGGGACGTACCCCTCATGGTTGACCAGCCGGCGCAGCCGGGCGGCCTCGTCGTGCCACGAGGTCGCCTTCTCGCTGCGGAGGAGGATGGCCTCGAGCTGTTCGCGGAGTCTCTGGCGCTGAGGGTCTTCCGGTCGGTCTGTATTCATAGGTCATCGGGCCCGTGAGCTCGCCCAGCCTCCTCCTGCTGTGAAGTGGTGACCGGAGCCAGGCTCCGGCCCGCCCCCTCTCCGGGCGTCATGGTGGCACACCGTCAAGTCTCGCCTACTCTCCGTCCGCGTGGAGCCCAAACGGCCACTCTCGTCCACAGCTCGGGATCGGCCACCTCGATTCATGCCTTCAATCACGTATCGGCGTGACAACGTGACCCGGAGCCTCCGCGCCGCTAGCCTGCCTGTGTGGAGCTCAAGGTCTCGACTCGATCACATGCCGGCCACGCACTCGTCGTGATCGCCGGTGAAATCGACCTCTATACGGCACCCCACCTGCAGTCGGAGTTCACCCGGCTGCTTCAGGAGGGGCCCGGCCGCGTGGTCATCGACATGTCCGCCGTGGATTTCTGCGACTCCACGGGGATGAACGTGCTGCTGTCCGCGCTCAAGCGGATGAAGGAGCGGGGCGGCACCCTGGAGGTGGCCTCGCCCCGTCCCGCGGTGCAGAAGATCCTGCAGGTCACCGGGCTCGACTCGGTCTTCACCGTGCATGACGAGGTGCCGCAGGAGTTTCTCATCGCCGAGCAGTCATGACGGCAGGCGACACCGCGGTCGTCATCCCGGCCAGGAACGAGGCCGATCGCATCGGCCTCACCGTGGCCTCGGCCCGCGGCCTGCCCGGCGTCGACCTGGTCGTGGTGGTCGACGACGGCTCGACCGACCAGACGGGCAGGGTCGCGCGCGCGGCGGGGGCCAAGGTGATGCGCCACAGCCGCAACCGCGGCAAGGCCGCCGCCATGGAGACCGGCGCCGAGGCCGTGCGCCTGCTCGACGACGGCGCCGCCCGCCACCTGCTCTTCCTGGACGCCGACCTGGCCGCCACGGCCGAGGCCGCCGCCGCGTTAGCCGAGCCCGTGCGCGCCGGCCTGGCCGACATGACCATCGCGGCCTTCACCAACCGGGTCAAGCTCGCCGGCCACGGCGTCGTCGTCCGGCTCTCCAGGGACGGCATCCGCCGCGCCACCGGGTTCGAGGCCACCCAGCCGCTGAACGGTCAGCGCTGCCTCACCCGGGAGGCGTTCGAGGCGGCCCGCCCGCTGGCCCACGGCTTCGGCGTGGAGACGGCCCTGACCATCGACCTGATCCGCAAGGGGTTCCGGGTCGTGGAGGTCGAGGTGGACATGGCGCACCGGGCGACCGGCTCCGACTGGCGCTCCCAGGTCCACCGGGCCCGGCAGCTCCGCGACGTCGCGCTGGCGCTGGCCGTCCGCGAGCCCGTGGTGGCCGCCAACCTCGCCAAGCTCCGCCCTCGCCGCTGACAGTTCGCGAGCCCTTGGTGGTCGCGAGCCTCCTCGCTGACGGTCCGTGAACCCTGGGTGGCCGCGAGCCTCGCCGCTGACGTCCGCCCGTATCCGAGTCTCGCGGGGCCGCGCCGCCCGGCGTGTCGTCCACAGGGTGGGGACAGGCGGGCGGAGCGCCGCGGCGGGTGTGCTGGAATTTGCGGGTGACTTCCGAGACGCGGGTCAGCGCCCCCCACCGGCTCATGCGGCCCGCCCTGGCCTGCGTCGCCGCCTCGATCCTGCTGACGGTCCTGATCGGCGCGCTCGGCCCGTCCGCCATGGTCCCGGCCCTGCCCGGCCCCGCCTGGCAGCCGCCTTACTCCCTGGCCGCAGGCCCGCACCCCTATCTCGTCGTCGCCATGGCCGCCCTCGCCCTGACGCTCGGCGGGCTCGGCCTGCTCGCGGCGCTGGCGGTGCCGCCCGCGTCGTTCCCCGCCCGCCTGCCCCGGGCGCTCGTGCTGCTCGGCTGCCTGGCCGCCGTCCTGCTCGCCTTCCTCCCGCCGTCGGGCTCCGGCGACCATCTCAACTACGCGGGCTACGGCCGCCTGGCCTCCCTGGGCCTCGATCCGTACACGCACGGCGCCGTCGACCTCCCCGGCGATCCGGTCACCGACGCCGTCGAGGCCCCGTGGCGCGAGGAGCCGACGGTCTACGGGCCGGTGGCCACCGCTCTGCACACCGCGGCGAGCTGGCTGGCCGGCGACTCCGTCCGCCTGACGATCTTCCTGCTGGCCCTGGTCAACGCCGCCGCGTTCATCGCCACCGGCCTGCTCATCGACCGCTTCACCCGCGACGACCCGGCCGCGCGGGTGCGGGCCGCCCTGCTGTGGACGGCCAACCCGCTCCTGCTCTACCAGCTCGTCGCGGGCATGCACGTCGACACCCTGGCCATCGCCTGCATGGTGGCGGCCCTGCTGGCCCGGTCCCGGCCCGTCGTCGCAGGCGCTCTGCTCGGCCTGGGGGTCGCCGTCAAGCTCAACGCGGGCCTGGTCGCCCTCGGCCCCGCCTGGGAGCTGCGCCGCGACCCCCGCCGCCTGGCGCTCGTGGCCGGGGTCGCCCTGGCGGTGGTGGTCGCCGGCTACGCCGTCGCCGGCTTCGCCGCCCTCGCGCCGGTCACCCGCACCAGCAAGTCGATCTCCAACGCCTCGTTCTGGAAGCTCGTCCAGGGCTGGCTGCAGTCGCTGATCGGCACGGGCAGCGCCTACCGCGGCGCGATCCAGATAGGCTCCCTGCTCCTGCTCGCCCTCATCGCCTGGTCGCTCTTCCGCCTGATCTCCCGCTCCCGCCGCCTCCGGGCTCCGGGGTCCGGCGACGAGGCCGTGGTCGTGGCAGGGGTGATGGTGATCGCCTATCTGTTCGCCTCGCCGTACGTGCTGCCCTGGTACGACGGGCTGGCCTTCGGGGTGCTGGCGCTGGCGGCGGCCTCCGCCCTCGACCGGTTCATGGTGGCCCACCTGCTCGTGCTGTCGCTGGCCTACCTGCCGGCGCGGGTCGTCGGGCAGCCGCCCGAGCTGGGGTGGCTCATGACCGTGGTGCGGAGTCAGGTCGTCCCGTGGCTGCTGCTGGCGCTGACCGCGGGTCTGCTGGGCTGGGCGTGGCGAGCTGCAGCGCGCGTACGCACGACGCCAGTGTCAGCGGCACCGCCACCGTGAGCGCCATGGCCGGGATGGCGATGCCCGAGTCGTTCATCAGGAAGCCGACGAAGGCGCAGGTCAGCGCGCCGAAGAGGCCCGCGCGCAGGGTCGGCGCGAGCGCGTACGCCTGCCCGAGCGCCGGCGCCCCCCAGCGCGAGGGCCGGGCCAGCACCCTGAACAGGAACGCCAGGGCGACCAGCGAGAGCAGGGTGAGCGACCAGTTCCCCACGGTCACCCCGACCATGGCGCCGAACTTGCGGCCGACGACGGTCCACGCCTGGCCGTCGATGACCTGCTGCACGAACGTGCCGAGATGGGTGCGCTCCCCGGCCGGCCGGAGCCAGTCGGCCAAGGAGATGCCGCCGATGATCGCGGCCCCCGCCACCCCGACGACCGCCAGTTTGGCGATCGACACCCGGCCGCCGGACAGCAGGATGAGGAAGACCGCCAGCCCGGCGACGAACGCCGGCACGCCGCCGAAGTCCGCCCCCCACGCGGGCGACCCGTCCGCGAACACCGCCAGTCCGCCGTACAGCACGCACACCGTCAGCACCGCGGCTCGGGGCGCGCCCCTGCCGCGCAGCCATTGGGCGACGCCCGCCAGGCCGAGGACGGTGCCGGTGGCGTAGATGGCGAAGGCGATGTTGCTGAAACCGTAGAACCGGCCGCCGGTCACGGGCTCGTACCCGGAGACGGCGTTCACCTGGAGGCTGGAGCCGGTCATGACGTCCGTCAGCATCGCGACGGAGGTGACCAGCGCGACCACGGTGAGCGGGCCCAGCACGTGCGAGCGCCACGGCCCGGCGAAGGCGAGGCCGGTGATGAGCCCGGCCATGGCGAGGATCGTGACGATGAGCGCGGCCATCGGCGCCGGCAGGCTCCACCACGGCACGAGCTGCGCCAGGAACGTGGCGACGGCGATGGAGCCGCTCAGCACGGAGACGACCTGCACCGCCACCAGCAGCCGCGACGCCGCCGCCAGGTCGAGCCCGCCGCCGGCCGCCCGCTCGGCGGCGTGTTCGCCCTGTGCCGGAGCGTCTCCCGCCTCGGGCGGCCGCGCGCCCGCCGGGGCGGTCGTCCTGCGGCGGCGCAGGGCCAGCGCGGCGAAGGCGTAGAAGAGGAGCTGGACGGTGACGAAGACGGCGAAGAAGGGACCGCGGACCTCGCGCAGCACCTGGCTGGCCAGGTCGGCGTCCGCCAGGCCGGCGACCGTCTCCCCGACCGTGGCCGCGGCCGGGCCGCCGGGCTGCCACGGGCGTCCCACGACCTGCCTCGGGGGTTCGAGGCCGGTCAGGCGGATGGCGGTGGCGGTGAGGTCCTGGATCGCCACCAGGGCGTCCTGGCGGGTCGAGCCGGCCGTGAGATGGCCGGGCGGGTAGGGGGCGCCCGCGGGGGAGGGGCCGGTGGCGATGGCGACGTGCAGGTGGGCGCCGGGGGAGACGTCGGAGATCCCGGCCAGCAGCACGGAGACGCCGGGCGGGAGAGCGGCCAGGAAGGTCCCGACGCGGCGGTCGGCCCGCGCCGCGGCAGCCTGGCGGACGTCCGGCGGCATGGCCGCGGGGACGCCGTACGCGTCCGGGGGCTGGGCGGCCCAGGCGGCGGCGAGGTCCGGGACGTCCATGACGATCAGCGCGTACGAGGAGAGGTCGCCCAGGCCGGCCGGGGTGTCGGCGTACGC
>NZ_JAPNNL010000098.1 GCF_027620315.1 Nonomuraea corallina
CGCGGGCTCGGAGCCGTAGCCGACCTGGGCGGCGATGGCGGTGAGCGGCGCGTCCGTGTCGCGGAGCAGCCGGGCGGCGGTGGTCAGCCGCCACCAGGTGAGGTACGCCAGCGGCGGCCGGCCCACCAGCGCGGCGAACCGCCGGGCGAACGCCGCCCTGGACAGCCCGCCTCTCCTGCCCAGCTCCTCGACGGACCACGGCCGGGCCGGGTCGGCGTGGACGGCGCGCAGGGCGGCGGCCACGGCCGGGTCGCGCAGGGCAGCCGCCCAGCCGCCTGGCCGCCCCGCCAGCCAGTCCCGCAGGAGGTAGAGCAGCAGCAGGTCGAGCAGCGCCGGCAGGGCGGCGTCGCCGCCGGGGCCGGGCGCGTCGAGTTCCTGGCCGAGCAGGTCGACGGCCGTGTGCAGCGCCGGGTCACGGCCCACCTTGGCGGGCAGGTGCAGGAGGTCGGGCAGTTCGGCGAGCAGCGGGTGGGCCCGGTCCACGTCCATCGGACAGCCGCCGGACAGCAGCACGGTGGTGCCGCCGGGCGGCGCGGACGCGGGAGCGGCCAGCCCGTGCGCGGCGGCCCTGGGCAGGAACGCCACGTCGCCCACCGTGAGCGGCACCGGCTCGCCGTCCGGGGGCAGCAGCAGGCACGAGCCCTGCAGCACGACGTGGAACGCGGCCCCCTCCCCCGCCGGGACGCTGTCGGCGAAGGGCGCCTTCCTGACGACGCGGCCGGCGTGCGGGCGGCCGGCCAGCGCCGCGGTGACCGCGTCCGACAGCACGTCCATGCCGGGGAGCATAACGGTAGACGCTCCCGCAAACCGGTGGCACCCCGGAGCATTAGTCGTCTTCCGGGCTATCCGTCACGCGGACCGGCGTACTCGGTCAGAGCGCGGGTCAGCGGGCGGCGGTCCAGTGACCGGGCCGGTCGAGGGCGGGCGGCAGCTTGGTGGCGGCGTCGCCCTGCGCGGAGCCGAGCTGGGACCGGGTCAGGAAGAGGCTGCCGGTCAGGTCGGCGCCGCTCAGGTCGGCGCCGCGCAGATCGGCCCCGATGAGGTCGGCCCGCCGCAGGTCGGCGCCCTTGAGCCGGGCGCCGATGAGGTAGGCGCCGCGCAGGTCCGCGCCGCGCAGGTCGGCGCCTTTCAGGTCGGCGCCCATGAGGTCCGCTCCCCTGCGCTTCTTGCCGCGCAGCCCGGCGCGGGCCAGCTCGCTGGCGCGCAGCAGCAAGGGGTTGGCCCGCGCGCGGCAGGCGGCCACGTCGACCGCGAGGATCTCCTCGGGGGTGCCGCGGGTGAGCCGTTCGGTCTCGTCGAGGAGCTCGCGCAGGCCGGGGCGCAGGGGCCGGGCGGCGGGCAGGGCGAGCGCCTCGGTGAGGTACCACAGCAACTCGTGGAGCTGCCGCACCACCGGGAAGACGGCGAACATCTGACGGGCGGACCCGGGCCGCCGCCGCCAGTCCTGACCCGCGTACACGACCTGGGAGACCTTCTGCCCCGCGCCGAAGCAGTCGTAGGCCACGCAGCCGGGGTAACCTTCGCGCCGCAGGTCGCGGTGGATGCCGCAGCGGAAGTCGGCCCCCAGGTTGTGGCACGGTTCCCCGGCCGCCTTGTCGGCCGCGAAGTCGGCGGAGCGGGAGAAGGGCAGCGCCACGCAGCACAGGCCGGAACAGCTCCCGCAGTCGGCCCTGAGATCGTGGAGATCGTGCACGCGTGTCGTCGCCCCCGGTCAGTCGTCCAGATAACGCAGGATCGCCAGCACCCTGCGGCTGTAGGCGGGGGCGGCCGGCAACTCGAGCTTGTCGAAGATGGCTTGGATGTGCTTCTCGACCGTGCTCAATGATAGGTGCAGGGATGCGGCGATCGCCCCGTTGGCGTACCCCTGCGCCAGCCGGTGGAGCACCTCGCGCTCGCGGCCGGTGAGCCGGCGCAGCGGGTCGGCGCGGCCGGTCCGGGCCAGCAGCTGGCGGACCACCTCGGGGTCGATGACGGTGCCGCCGGCGTGCACCCGCTCCAGCGAGTCGAGGAACTCGGCCACCTCCGACACCCGGTCCTTGAGCAGATAGCCCAGCCGGTCGCCGGACCCGGCCAGCAGCTGGGCCGCGTACGTCTTGTCGACGTACTGCGACAGCACCAGCACGCCCACCTCCGGCCAGCTCTCACGGATGCGCAGCGCGGCGCGCAGGCCGTCGTCGGTGTGGGTCGGCGGCATCCGCACGTCGACCACGGCGACGTCGGGCCGGTGCGCGGCGACGGCCTCGACCAGGGCGGGCGCGTCGCCGACCGCGGCCACGACCGCGTGGCCGGCGTCCTCCAGCAGCCTGGCCAGCCCTTCGCGGAGGAGCACGGAGTCCTCGGCCAGGATCAGTCGCACGGCGGCTCCCTGGGCAGGGTCGCGCTCACCCGGGTGCCGCCTCCGGCGGGACTGACCACCTCGAACGTGCCGTCGAGCGCGAACACCCGGCGGGCCAGCCCGGCCAGGCCGCCGCCGGACGGGTCGGCCCCACCCGCGCCGTCGTCGGAGACGTCCACCCGCACCGCCTTCCCGTCCTCGCCGATCACGACCAGGATGTCACGGGCGCGGGCGTGCTTGACCGCGTTGGTGATGGCCTCCCTGGCGACGAAGTAGAGCGCCGTCTCCACCTCCGGCGCCGGCCGCCCGCCGAGCCGGTAGTGCAGGGTCACGGGTACGGGCGAGCGCTCGGCCACCCCGGCGAGCGCGGCGCGCAGCCCCAGCTCGTCGAGCGCGGTCGGATAGACGCGCCAGGCGACGCTGCGCAGCTCGTCGAGGAGCCGGCGCGCCTCGGCGTAGGCCTGGTCCACCAGGTCGGCGGCGTCGGCGGGCCGGTGGCGGGCCCGGCCCAGCAGCATGGCCAGGGCGACGCCGCGCTGCTGGACCCCGTCGTGCAGGTCGCGCTCGATGCGGCGGCGCTCGTCGTCGACGGCGCGCACGATGCCGGAGCGGGTGGCGGTCAGCTCGGCGATGCGCCGCCGCATCCGCTCCCGTTCGCCGGGGCCGAGGAAGCGGGCGGCCAGGCGCCGTTCGGCGGCCACGGTCGCCCAGCAGCCGAGCGCCGCGAGCGCCACCAGCACGGCGGCGCACGTCAGGCCGATGACCAGGCTGTCGGTGACCAGTCTGACGCCCGGGAAGCGCAGCGCCACCGGGGTGGCGGACCCGGTCGCCAGGACCCACCCCGCGCCGGCCGCGAACAGCCCGCCGACGAAGGCCGCCGCCACCGTCAGGTAGCCGCCGGCCAGGCCGACGGCCGCGCGTGCCGCCAGGTAGGCCACGAGACGGCCGTCGCCTGGCTCGGTGTCGTACCCGAGCAGGGTCCGCAGCCGGGCGCGTTCCAGCGCCACCAGCCGCGGCGCCCAGCGCGCCCGGGCGGGCCAGGCCAGCGCGAGGAGCAGCAGCTCGGCTCCTGCGGTGACCGCCCCGGCCACCACCCCGGCGAACCTGCGCAGGATGACGTCCACGGCTCGGCAGTCTAGGCGTCGCGCCGGCGCAGCACCGCGTGGCCGGCGGCCAGGGCCAGCGCGGTCCAGGCGGCGAGCCAGGCCAGGCCCTCTCCCGGCGGGTACGGGAGCGGCCCGCCGGTCAGGTTGTCGGTGCTCTCCAGGAACGCCATCCCGGCGAACGTCGGCAGCCGCAGCGACACCTCCAGCGCGACCGCGCCGCCCGTCATCACCAGCAGCAGCGGCAGCCCGAGCGTCACCATGAACAGCGCCGCGAGCGCCCCTGCCGAGCCGCGCAGCGCCGTGCTCACCCCCACGGCCAGCACGCCGATCAGCGCGTGGAAGACGCCGAGCCCCAGCAGGTCGGCCGCGGCCTCGGCCGGGTCGAGGACGGCAGGCGCGGGGAACACCGGCGCGAGCAGCACCAGGTACGCGCAGAGCGCGGCGACCGCCCCGCCCAGCACCCCGGTCGCGAACAGCACGGGCGCCACCACGATCGACTTGGCCGCGAGCATCCGCCCGCGCACCGGCACCGCCTGCAGCGTGGGCCTGATGGTGCCGGAGGCGTACTCGGTGGTGACGGCCAGCACGGCCAGTGTGATGGACGCGTACTGGGAGAACAGCATCACCGACACGGCGGGCTCGGTGGCCTGGACCGCCGGCTGTTCCATCGCCGCCGCGCCGCCCAGGGCGACCGCGCCGAGCACGCTCACCACCACGCCGCCGGCCAGGCACAGCCAGGTGGAGCGGATCGACCGGAGCTTGACCCATTCGGCCGCCACCGCGTTCCTCATCGGGCCGCCCCGTACTCGACGCTGCCGGCCGTCAGCTCCTGGAAGGCCTGCTCCAGCGAGGGCTCGCGCGGGCTCAGCTCGTGCAGCCGGACGCCCGCGTCGTGGGCCAGGTCGCCGACCCGCGCCGCACTCGCGCCGGCGACCAGCAGGTCGTTCTCGCCGCGCCGGACGGCCGTCAGGCCCTCGGCGGCCAGGCGGGCCGCCAGGTCGTCCGCGTGCGGGGTGCGCACCAGCACCTCGGTGGCCGCCAGCAGCCGCGACAGCGGCGCGTCCGCGAGCAGCCGTCCCCTGCCGATCACCACGAGGTGGTCGGCGGTGAGCTGCATCTCGCTCATCAGGTGGCTGGAGACGAACACGGTGCGGCCCTCGGCGGCCAGCGACCGCATCAGCTCGCGCACCCAGCGCACCCCGTCCGGGTCCAGCCCGTTGACGGGTTCGTCGAACATGAGCACCTCGGGATCGCCGAGCAGCGCCGCCGCGATGCCCAGACGCTGGCTCATGCCCAGCGAGTACGTGCCGGCCCGCTTGCCGGCCACCGGCTCCAGCCCCACCCGCTCCAGCACCTCGGCGACGCGGGCGGCGGGGATGCCGTTGGCGCGGGCGAGCGCCAGCAGGTGCGCCCTGCCGCTGCGGCCGGGATGCACGGCGCGGGCGTCGAGCAGGGCCCCGACGACGCGCAGCGGGCGGTCGAGCCGGTGGTACGGGACGCCGCCGACGAGCGCGGCGCCGGAGGTGGGCCGGTCCAGACCGAGGATCATGCGCATCGTGGTGGACTTGCCGGCGCCGTTCGGGCCGAGGAATCCGGTGACGGCGCCGGGCCGCACGCGAAGGGTGAGGCCATCGACGGCGATGCGCTCGCCGTACCGTTTGGTGAGCCGGTCAAGGGTGATCATGTGATGTCACGGTAGGCGGGCGGGGACGCCGCGACCACGAGGCCGCCCGCCGACTCGTATGGCGGATTCCCGTATTGAATCGATCAGTCCAAAACGCTATCGTACGGGACATGGCACGACCGAGGACGTTCGAGGAGGAGCAGGCCGTCGAGGCGGCCATGCGGGCCTTCTGGGAGTCCGGCTACGAGGCCACCTCGACACAGGACCTGTGCTCGGCCACCGGGCTCGGCCGCAGCAGCATCTACAACGCCTTCGCGAGCAAGCGCGAGCTGTTCGAGAAGGCCCTGCGGCGCTACATGGAACAGCGGGACGCCGAGATGGCGGAGCTGCTGGAGAGCCCGCTGCCCATCAGGGAGAAGGTGCGCGCGCTGCTGTGGGGCGTGGTGGAGCGCGCCGAGGGCGACCCGCCCGGCTGCATGGTCGTCAACGCCCTGGTGGAGCTGGGGCCGCGCGATCCGGAGCTGTCCGCGCTGGCCAGGCGCCATCAGCGGGAGCGGGTGGCCGGACTGCGCGACGCGTTCGCGGCAGCGTGCGCCCAGGGCGAGCTGGCTCCCGACCGGGATCCGGAGGCGCTCGCGCAGTTCCTCATGGCCGCGATCGGCGGCATGCAGGTGACGGTACGCGGCGGCGGCGACCGGGCCGCGCTGGAGGCCATCGCCGCGACCACGCTGCGGGCCTTCTGAGGTTTTTTCGGCTCTCATTTTGTACTGATATATCCAAAATGGAGGGACTCCCGTGCCGTTAGCCGTCTACATCCTGGGTGTGGCGATCTTCGCCCAGGGCACCTCGGAGCTGATGCTCGCCGGGCTGCTGCCGGAGATGGCCGCCGACCTGGGCGTGTCCGTGCCCGACGCGGGCCTGCTGATCTCCGGGTTCGCGGTGGGGATGCTCGTGGGCGCCCCGATCCTGGCCGTGCTGACGCTGCGCTGGCCGCCGCGCACCGCGTTGCTCGCCTTCATGGCGGTGTTCGTGATCTCGCACGTGGTGGGTGCGCTGACCTCCTCCTACGGGGTGCTGCTGGCGACCCGCGTGGTGGGGGCGTTCGTGTACGCAGGATTCTGGGCGGTGGCGGCCGTGACCGCGCTCAGTCTGGTGCCGGCCGACGCCCGGGGCCGGGCGATGAGCGTGGTGGCGGGCGGTCTCACGGTGGCGACCCTGATCGGACTGCCCGCGGGCACCCTCGTCGGGCAGAGTCTGAGCTGGCGCGCCGCGTTCTGGGCGGTCGCGGCGCTCTCGGCCGTCGCCGCCGCCGGGGTGGTCGCGACCATCCCGGCCACCCGCCCGCAGGCCCCATACGGCGGAGCGCCGTCCCTGCGGGCCCAGGTGCGCGCGCTCGCCCGGCCCCAGATCTGGCTCGCCTGCGTCACCACCGCCGTCTCCACCGCCGCCGTGCTCGTCACCTTCGCCTACCTCGCCGCCCTGCTCGTCGAGACCACCGGCCTGGCGCCGGGCTGGGTGGCGGGCGTGCTCGCCCTGTACGGGCTGGGCTCGCTGATCGGGATCACCCTCGGCGGGCGAGTGGCCGACCTGCGGCCCTTCGCCCTGCTGTTCGCCGGGCTGACCGGCGTCACGCTGGTGTCGGCGGGGATCGGGCTGGGCGCGGCTGCGGCGTGGGCGGTGGTGCCGCTGGCGTTCCTGCTGGGCGGGTTCGGCATGGCCGTCAACCCGGCGCTGAACACCCGCGTGTTCACGCTGGCCGCGGGCGCGCCGACGCTGGCGGCGTCGGTGAACGTGTCGGCCTTCAACGTCGGCATCACCGCAGGCCCCTGGCTGGGCGGGCTGGCGCTGGAATGGGGGTACGGGTACGCGTCGACCGGCTGGATCGGGGCCGGGCTGGGCCTGGTGGCGCTGGCCACGGTGGCGCTGGCCCGGGCGCTCCCCCCGGCGCCCCCGGTTCAGGACGCGCCGGTCGAGCCGGTCGTCCGCGCCTCGTAGACGCACACCGAGAACGGCCGGTGCCCCGAGCCGTCCACCACCTCGCTCACCTGGGTCAACGGCCCGGCGTGCACGAACCGGTGCAGCCGTCTGGCCTCCGGCCACGGGTGCACCAGCACCAGGACCCCGCCGGGGGCGAGCAGGCGGGTCAGCTGCGCGCTGGCCAGCCGCAACCGGTCGCGGCGGCCGAGGTAGTAGAGCGTCTCGGCGCAGAACACCAGGTCGTAGCGGTGCTCGGAGGTGAAGGTGAGGATGTCGGCGGCCAGCAGCGTGGTCCGGTCGCCGGCCTTGGCCACCCGCTCGGCCGCCCTGGCCAGCGCCCGCTCGGAGATGTCGAGGCCGGTGACCTCGGCCTCCGGGTAGGCGTCCACCAGCAGCCCGGTGAAGACGCCCTCGCTGCACCCCACCTCCAGGATCCGCCGGTAGCGGCCGCCGGGGACCTGCGCGAGGGTGGCGGCGTACTTGGCCTGCTCGTACGCGTCCGTCCCCATGCGCCACGGGTCGGGATTGCGGTGCCACCAGTCGAAGTAGCGCCGCAGGAGCGCGCCCTGACCCCGGGAGCCCAGCAGGGAGAGGGTGCGGAAGGCGGTGCGGTGCAGGAGATCGCCCATCCGTTTGACGCCTGCCATGCTCGACCCCTCTTCGTGTCGGAACCCCCGGCCGTCTTCATCCTGCATGATCCGGTCGCCGTGCGAGCGGCGTCGCCCCCACCACTGCGGCAGGCCGGTTGTCGTGCCGGTTTGTCAGTCGTGATTGGCAGGATGAGGCCATGACCGACACCCCGCCCCACACCGTCCTCGCCGACGGCGCGGCCTACGCCGAGGCCGTGCAGCTGGCCGTCGACGCCAACGCCGCCTATTACGGCGCAGGCGAGTCGGCGCTCGACGACGACGCCTACGACCGGCTGTTCCGCGGCATCCAGGCGTACGAGGCAGCCCACCCCGAGGAGGTGCTGCCCCACTCCCCCACCGGCAAGGTGGCCGGGGGCGCGGTGACCGGCGACGTGCCGCACACCGTGCCGATGCTCAGCCTGGACAACGTGTTCTCGGCCGAGCAGCTGGCCAAGTGGGTGACGGGCCTGGAGCGGCGGCTGGGCCGCCCGGTGGCGGCCTTCAGCGTGGAGCCGAAGCTCGACGGCCTGGCGGTCTCGGCCCGCTACCACGCGGGCCGGCTGACGCGGCTGGTGACCCGGGGCGACGGCGTGGCCGGCGAGGACGTGTCCCACGGGATCGGCACCATCACCGGGCTGCCGCGCCGGCTGTCACGGCCGGTCACCGTGGAGATCCGGGGCGAGGTGCTGATGACGGCCGAGCAGTTCGACGCCGCCTGCGCCAAGCGCCGCGCGCACGACGGCACGACCTTCGCCAACCCGCGCAGCGCCGCCGCGGGCACGCTGCGCGCCAAGGACCGGCCGTACGTGTGCGAGCTGACGTTCTTCGGCTACGGCGCGCTGCCGCTGCCGCCCGACGACGACTCCGAGCTGGCGGCCCGCCTGCGGGAGCTGCCGCACAGCGAGATCATGGAGCTGGTGGCCGAGCTGGGGGTGGCGACCACGGCGGCGACCCCGGTGGCCGCCGTGGTGGCCACGTCGGTGGAGCGGATCCAGGAGCGGGTCGGCGAGGTGGCCGCGGCGCGGGCGACGCTGCCGTTCGGCATCGACGGCATCGTGATCAAGGCCGACAGCGCGGCCGACCAGGCGGCGGCCGGGTTCGGCACGCGGGCGCCGCGCTGGGCGATCGCCTACAAGCTGCCCGCCACGGAGAAGATCACCACACTGGTCGGGGTCGAGTGGAGCGTCGGCCGCACCGGCGTCATCGCGCCCAGGGCCGTGCTCGAGCCGGTCGAGCTCGACGGCAGCACCGTCACCTACGCCACCCTCCACAACCCCGCCGACATCGCCCGCCGCGGCCTGATGCTCGGCGACCACGTCATGGTCCACAAGGCGGGCGACGTGATCCCCCGGGTCGAGGCGCCGGTCGTCCATCTGCGCACGGGCCAGGAGACGGAGATCGTCTTCCCCGAGTCGTGCCCTCACTGCCAGGGCGAGATCGACCGTTCGCAGGAGCGCTGGCGCTGCGTGCGGGGCCGCGGCTGCCGGGCGGTCGCGTCCATCCTCTACGCGGCGGGCCGCGACCAGCTCGACATCGAGACCCTGGCCGAGAACCGCATCGTCCAGCTGCTCGACGCGGGCCTGATCGCCGACTTCGCCGACCTGTTCACCCTCACCCGCGACCAGATCCTCGGCCTCGACCGGATGGGCGAGACCAGCACCGACAAGCTCCTCGCCGCGCTCGACCAGGCCCGCGCCCGGCCGTTGAGCAGGGTGTTCTGCGCGCTGGGCGTGCGCGGCACGGGCCGGTCCATGTCGCGCCGCATCGCCCGCCACTTCGGCACGATGGACGCCATCCTGGCCGCCGACTCCGAGGCCGTCCAGGAGGTGGAGGGCATGGGGCCGGAGAAGGCCACGCTCCTGGTCGCGGAGCTGGCCGAGCTGCGCCCGCTGATCGCCAAGCTCGCCGCCGCCGGCGTCAACATGACCGAGCCCGGCCACGACGCCGGCGCCGAGCCCGGTCCGCCCGGCGACGCGCCCGGGCTCCCGCTCACGGGCAAGACCGTGGTGGTCACGGGCGCGATGACCGGCGAGCTGGCGTCGCTGTCACGCAACCAGATGAACGAGCTGATCGAGCGGGCGGGCGGCAGGTCGTCGTCGAGCGTCTCGGCCCGGACCAGCCTGCTGGTGGCGGGCGAGAAGGCGGGCGCCAAGCGCGCCAAGGCCGAGTCGCTCGGCGTCGAGGTCATCACCCCCGACGACTTCGCCACTCTGGTGGCAGGCCATCTGACCCCGGCCATCTGACCCTGTTCATGGCGTGATGTCCGCCATGAACAGAGCGCCCGATCTCCCCCGCCAGGGAGATCGGGCGCTCTGTCGTCGATGGTCTCCGGCCTCGGACAAGCCGTTCACGATCAGCGGCGGGGAGGCGTCCGGGCCTGCCGCGTCCAGCACACCCCGCCCCGCGGACCTGCGATCACGTCGCCTGCGGCGGTCAGCTGCGGCTCCTGGTCTTGCGCCAGGTGAAGCCGCCGGGCAGGTTCACCGACACCGTACGGCGGCCGTCGGCTCCGCGGGTCACCCGGAACAGCCGGTTGCCCCAGCTGTGGCCGACACCGCGGCGGGACAGGTTAAGCCGGAAGGGGCCGAATTTGATCGACTTGCGGTAGCTCAAACCCATATCGCTTCCTCCGTTCGGTCTCGCATGCGGGCTTCCTGCTACCCGATCAAAGCGCGATATATCGACTTTGGTGATTATTCGGCAAAGTGACCTGGTCACCGCCCCGGCCATGGCGTGATGGCCGGCTCGTGCGGCGGTTCGCCGGGCCGGTTCAGGAACGCGCCGAAGGAGAAGCAGCGCCCGCGCGCCGGCACGGCTCGTCCGTGCCGGCGCCGGCTGGTGCCGCGGATATCCTCGACGGGTCAGGAGATCTCCGAGGAGCCGCACGTTGGTCGTCTACGCCGGGCAGGGTGACCCACGCCGGTCGATGGCGCTGCTGTGGCGGGCCGGGCCCGCCGCGGAAACCCGTCCCGGCCCCAAACCGGGGCTGAGCGTCGACGAGATCGTCGACGCGGCCATCGCCATCGCCGACGCCGACGGCATGACCGCGCTGTCCATGCGGCGGGTCGGCGAGCGGCTGGGCCGCAGCGGCATGGCTCTCTACACGTACGTGCCGGGCAAGAGCGAGCTGATCGACCTCATGTACGACCGGGCGCTGGCCTCGCTGCCCGTCTCCTACGACCTGTCGGGCGGCTGGCGGGCCGCGGCGTCGGCGTGGAGCCGCGAGGTGCGCGCCTTCTACCTGCGCCACCCCTGGGCGCTGCGGCTCTCGCAGGCCCGGCCGGTGCTCGGCCCGAACGAGTTCACCCTGCTGGAGTCCCTGGCCGCGATCCTCCAGGAGACGGGACTGCCGCCCGAGGTGCTGCGCGGCGCCGTGGCCCTGCTGACCGACTTCGTCCGCGGCTCGGCCGCCACCGTGGCCGAGACCCGGCGGGCGGGGGCGGAGACGGGCGTCCCCGACGAGGAGTGGTGGCGGACCAGGTCCGCCGTTCTGGCGGAGGTCGCGCCCGGGTTCGCCGGGCGCTATCCGGCGCTGTCGCGCGTCGATTCCGAGCCGCCGCTGCCGGGCGAGGAGCCCGTCGCCTATCTGGAGCGCAAGTCCGGTCAGGCGTTCGAGCACGGGCTCGCCCTGGTCCTCGACGGCCTCGAGGCCGCCAGGTCGCGCCTGACATAGCTCACCCCTTCCCGGCCGGCACCGGGACGGCGCGCGGCGCGGCCGCGGGCCGCAACGCCCCGGCGAGCAGGCCGATCATGGTGGTGAACACGGCGAACACCCAGAACACGAAGGGGAAGGACGTGGCCTCCGCCAGCCAGCCGCTCACTCCGGGCGCGGCCATGCCCGCGAGGTAGGTCATCGTGCCGACCCCCGCCACCCCGGTGGCCGTGTCCCTGCCGGCGTTGCCCGCGGCGGCGAACACCAGCGGGACGACCACCGCCATGCCCACGCCGAAGAGCGCGAAGCCCGTGAGGGTGACGGCGGGGACGCGCCCGGCCGCGACCACGGCGGTGCCGAGCGTGGCCAGCGCGGCGGCGTACCGCACGGCGCGGACCGGGCCCAGCCTGGCGATGATCGCGTCCCCGGCGAAGCGGGCGAGCATCATGGAACCGGCGAACGCCGCGTACGCGCCGGCGCCGACGGCCTCGCTCGCGCCGGTGACCGCGATGGTGTGGATGGCGGCCCACTGCATGGTGGAGAGTTCGGCCGCCATGGCGCACACCCCGACCAGGCCGATCACGAGCACGGCCTTCGACGGAAGGGCGAAGCGCGGAGGGACCTGCTCCTCGGGCGCGGGCCGTCCTACGGGGACCCCGCGCAGGGCGGGCACGGCGGCGGCCGCCAGCAGCGCGGCCATCACCGCGTGGTGGACGCGGGCGTCGAGCCCGACGTGCCCGGCCAGCACGCCGACGCCGGCCCCGGCGAAGTTGCCCACGCTCCACATGCCATGCAGGCCCGCCATCACGGAACGCCCGATCCGCCGTTCCACCTCGACGCCCTGCGCGTTCATCACCACGTCGACGGCCCCGGCGCCGGCCCCGAGCAGGAACATCGCCAGGCACAGCCCGCCGAGTCCCGGTGCCAGCGCGGGCAGCGCCAGCGCCGCGCAGTGGAGCGGCAGCAGCACGCGGAGCGCGGTCCGCGCGCCGAGGCGGTGGGCCAGCCGGCCCGCCGTCGGCATGGTCAGGAGCGCCCCGAGCGGGGGGCAGAACAGGGCGAGCCCGAGCATGGCGGGGTCCAGGCCGAGATTGTCCTGGATCCACGGCATGCGGGTGACCAGGCTGCCGGTGACGATTCCGTGCAAGACGAAGGCCGCGGCGATGGCGCGATGATGGGGATGTCTCATACGTAGTAAATTATCAGGCAGGGTTCCTGATGGATAGAGGTTTCGATGCGTACGGCGACTCCGCGCACGGCTCGGGTGATCAATGACCGGCTGGCTCTCGACCTCCTGCTGGAGCAGGGACCGCTGACGGCGCCGCAGCTCAAGACACTGACCGGGCTGTCACGGCCCACCGTGTCGGACCTCATCGAGCGGCTCCAGGCCGGCGGCCTGGTGGAGGTGCACGGTGAGACCGGCGGCGACCGGCGGGGCCCGAACGCCAAGCTCTACCGGATCGTGGCCGGACGCGCCCACGTGGCGGGCGTCGGCGTGCGCCGTGACAGCATCAGCGCGACCGTGGCCGACCTGACGGGCGTCACGGTCGGCGCCCGCGTCCGCGAGGCGGACGGCGACCTGGCCGGACTGGTCGCCGCCGCGGTCGCCGAGGCGGCTGACGGCCGGACCGTCGACGCGGTCGCCGTGGGCCTGCCGGGAGTGGTGGACCCGCACACCGGCGATCTGCTGGAGGCGAGGATGGTGCCCGGCTGGCGGCCCGGCCTGCTGGGCCACCTGCGTGACCTGCTGGGCGCGCCGGTCCTGCTGGAAAACGAGGTGAACCTGGCCGCGCTGGCCGAGCACCGTGAAGGAGCCGCGGCCGGGTGCGACGACTTCATCATGCTCTGGCTGGACGAGGGGGTCGGTTCGGCGGTCGTGCTCGGCGGCAGGCCGCGCCGGGGAGCCTCGGGCGGCGCCGGCGAGATCGGCTTCCTCGGCTCCCCGCTCGGCGCGATCTGCGCCCTGCTGACCAGGGAGGAGGTCGCCCGGCTCGACCTCGGCGAACTGGCCCGCCGGGTGGTGCAGGCCGCGTTCCCCGGGGTGGCCGTCATGGATCCCGGGCTGGTCGTGCTGGCCGGCGACACCGGGCGGGAGGGCGGCCGGGAACTGGCCGACCTGGTCGCCGACGGGCTGGCGGCGCTGGCGCCGGTGCCGACCGAGGTGCGGGTGACGGCGGTCGAGGGCGACCCGGTGGTCAAGGGCGCCGTGGAGACCGCCCTCTCGATGGCCCGCGACGCGGTCTTCGGCACCCCGTGACCGTCACGAGTAGAGCCGCTCCAGCCACGCCCGCCAGGCGGGTCCCTGGCCCTGGGCATCGCCGAACACCTGGTGGGAGGCGATCATCGGGCCGTGGAAGCCCTGCATGAACCGGTAGAGCGCGTCCGGGGCGCGGACGCCCAGCGTCTGGTCGCCCCGGTGGTAGACGGCGCCCTCGATCGTGGGCAGCCCGGGCACGTCCAGCCGGACCTTGTCACCCGGGAAGGAGGCGCCCAGCTCGCCGTACAGGATCTCCCAGGCGCGCGGCCAGTCGCTCACCGGCGGGCCGAACTCCGCGACCGGGGTCGCGTGGCGGCCGCGGAAGTGCGTCAGATACTCCACCAGCGTGGCGAAGAACAGGGCCAGGCCGCCGGACATCGCGTCGTACTCGTCCGCCCAGTCGTCGCCGGGCAGGAAGCCGCTGGTGACCATGCGCACCGTCGTGCTGCCCCGGTCGCGGGCCTCGATGAGGAACTCGTAGGCGACGAACCGCCCGTCCGCCCCCGTGTCGCTGACATGGGTGAAACGGTGCGGCTCCCGCGCGACGGTCACCCGGGACGGTTCCATCGCGCCGCCGCCGAAGGCGGTGCGGATGACCCCGCCGGTCACCTCGCTGGTCCCCATGAACCACGAGTCGATGCCGGGGCCGGTCGAGATGGCCGCCCACACCTCCTCCGGGGTCGCCTCGACCATGGCCTCCTGGGGCAGCTCGAACTCGTGACCCACCTCAGTGCTCCTTCTTCACCGCGGGGTGCACGGCGACGACCAGCCGATGGTCGCGCCCGCCCTCGGCCTGCTCGTCGTGGTACTTGTTCACCAGCCGGGCGACCGCCTCGGCCAGCTCCTCGGCGAACGCCGCCCGGTCGGCGGCCGAGGCGAAGCGGACCTCGCCGTCGATGGCGAAGGTGGCCACCCGCTTGCCGGCCGCGGTGGCGCCGGTGATCAGCGCGCCCACGTCGCGGACGAGCTTGGCGGCGACGGCCAGCAGCCAGCGGGCCGAGAGCCGGTCGGGGGCGCGTTCGGGGTCGGGCTGCACGGCGGACAGCGCCACCGGGGAGATCACGAAGGACGCCGCCTTGGCCTGCATCACCCGTTCGGTGACGTTGCCCTTCTTGCGCTCCTCGACCAGCTCGACGAGGCCGTGCTTCTCCAGGGTGCGCAGGTGGTAGTTGACCTTCTGCCTGGCGAGGCCGACCTTGGCCGCCAGCGAGGTCGCCGAGCCGGGCTCGACGAGCTCGGCCAGCAGCCTGGAGCGCATGGGATCGAGCGACGCCTCGGCCGCCGCGGGATCCTCGATCACCGTCACTTCGTACATGCCTCCAACATCGCACCGAAAAAAATAGTTGTCAAGCGTATGGAGGCTACCCCACCGACTTGAGCTCCTCCAGGTACTCGGCGAGCGGCTGCAACCCCGCCTCGGCCCGGCGCTCCTCCACGCCGGCCTCGTCCTCGATGGGCGTGCGGGGTTTCCACTGGCCGTCCTGGGTCATCTCCCACTGGGTGCCGTACCGCTGCGGCCTGCCCTCGGCGACGCGCACCCGGTCCTCCAGGTAGGCGAGGTTGCCCGGGGACGCGTCCCCCTCGGCGACCGCCGCGCCCAGCAGGGCCAGGGCCCGGCGCTGCAGGTCGAGATCGCGGTCGGCGTGCTGGACGAGGGCCCAGGCGGCGTCCTCGCCGTCCTCGCCGACCAGCGCGTAGCCGGGCCAGCCGTGCTGGTCGATGATCTCCCGCATGCGCTCGGTGTTGGCCCGCTCGACCCGGTCCCAGTCGGCCTCGGCGGCGTCGGGGGCCCTGACCTTCTGGTCCTGCCGCAGCATCTCCAGGAGCTCGGCACGCAGTCTCGGGTCGGAGGGGGCGTCGTCCCCACACGCCGTGGCCAGCAGCAGGACAGCCAGGAGACAGGTCAGGAACGTCCGCATGCTCGACCGTACCGCGTGATCGTTCCGGGGCCAACGCGGAAGGATCCTTTCCTCTGGTCACCGTACGGTGAACGCGTGATCGAGATGACGTGGAGTCAGGTGAGCGCGCGGCGGCTGGCCCGAGCCGGGCTGGCCGGGCCGGTGGAGGACGGTGGGCCGGCCGAGGTGGTGGCCCGGATGTGCGGGGCGCACGCGCAGGTGATGTCGGCGGCCGAGATGTCGGTGGCGCTCCGGCTGGACGGCGCGACGCGGGCGGACGTGCGCGAGGCGCTGTGGGGCGAGCGGAGCCTGGTCAAGACGCACGGACCGCGCGGCACCCTGCACCTGCTGCCCGCGCGTGACCTGCCGAGGTGGGTGGCGGCCATGTCGTCGATCCCCGCCGGGACGAGCCCGTTCCCCGAGGGCGTGCGGATGACGGCGGAGCGGACCGAACAGGTGGTGGCCGCCATCCGGGAGGTCCTGGACGGGCGGACGCTGACGATCGACGAGCTGAGCGAGGCGGTGGTCGAGGCGACCGGGCCGTGGGCGGGCGACCTGGTGATGCCGGCGTTCCAGACCATGTGGCCGCGCTGGCGCCAGGCGATGGCGCTGGCGGCGCATCGGGGAGCGTTCGTGTACGGGCCGGTCAGGGGGCGCAAGGTGACCTACACCGCCCCGCCGGTCGACCTGGGACCGGTCACCCGCCAGGACGGCCGAGCGACGGACGAGCGGGGCACGGAGACGCGAGCGGCGGATGGGCAGGCGACAGACGGGCAGGGCGCGGACGGGCGGGCGGCGCTGGTCAGGGCCTACCTGCGGGCGTACGGGCCGGCCGCGCCGGAGCACTTCGCCCAGTGGGCGGGCGCGCCCCGGGGGTGGGCCGTGGCGGCGTTCGGGCTGGTCGAGCTGGAGGAGGTGCGGCTGGAGGGCCGGCCGGCGTGGGTGCTCGCCGGTGACACCGGAACCCCGGACGAGCCGCCGCACGGGGTGCGGCTGCTGCCGTACTTCGACGCGTACCTGGTCGCGGGCCGGCCGCGCGAGCTGCTGTACGCGGGAGAGGCGGCGCGGCGGGCGCTGGCGGGCGGGCAGGCGGGCAACTACCCGGTGCTCCTCGTGGACGGGCAGGTGGCCGGGGTGTGGCACCAGCGCCGCTCGGGCCGGCGGATCGAGGTGACGGTGGAGTCGCTGGCCGAGCTGACGGCCGACCGGCTGAGCGCGTTGGAGGGGCAGGTGGAGCGGATCGGCGGCATCCTGGAGGGGACGCCGCGGCTCACCGTCGGCCCCGTAAGGGTGGGAGCGCACGCTTAAGTCCGAAACTTGGTGAGAATTTGGGCTTATACCCACTGGGCAGGCGGTAGGCCTGAGTAACAGACTCGTGCGAGGAGTTCCAGCATGTATGGCGAGTCGCTACTTCAGACCCGTACCGCCGCGCGACGATGCGCGCGCCGGTCGGTCCCGGTCGCCTCCGGGCGCCACCGGGCGCCCCGCCGCGCCTTAACCTGTCCGCCCGGATGCCGTCCGACCCGCGCACCCGCAGTTCGCCGTCCGCCGCGCTCATCCACGCCCGGCCGGCCCGCGAGCGTGCGGGGATCCGCCTGCTGGGTGGCACGCGTACGCGACGCCCTGCGGGGCGCGCACCCGTACCACCGCCCGACGCACCCGCGCCACCGTCTGACGGGCGCCGTCCCGGCCGCGCGTGAGGTCGTGCCCCGCGATCTCCATCGGATCTCGCCCACGCGACGGGCCGTGCCCGCGCCCCGCCCGGCCCCGGCTCCCGTGGGTGCGGAAGGTGCGGTGCGTCCCGCCGGTCACGAAGGGCTGCGGCAGGGCTGGCAGCGTCTCGGCGGGGTGCGCCACCCGCGCGACCATTTATGAGCCGGCCCCCCGCACTCCCCCGCACTCCCCCGTAAGAACACCGGCACCAGGCCGTCAGATCACGTCGCCTCACCGTCCAGCCACGCGTCGATGCCCGCCAGCAACTCCTTCTTCAGCTCCGGCGCGGCGAACGACGCCAGGACGCCCGCCCTGGCCAGGTCGGCCAGTTCGGCGTCGGTCCAGCCGAACGTGTCGCGCACGCGGGCGTACTCGTCCGCCAGGGACGTCTCCCCATCGGTGTTGAGCGTCACCGCGAGCCCCGCCTCACGCAGCCGCGGCAGCGGGTGGGCCGCCAGCTCGGGCACCACTCCGAGCAGCACGTTGGACGTGGGGCACACCTCCAGCGCGATGCCCCGTTCGCGCACCTCCCGCACCAGCGCGGGGTCCTCCAGCACGCGGACGCCGTGGCCGAGCCGTTCGGCGTGGCCCAGCGTGAGCGCCTCCCGGACGCTGCCGGGCCCGCCGAACTCGCCCGCGTGGTGGACCAGGCGCAGCCCGGCGTCCCTGGCCGCGTCGCACACCTCGGCGAACGGGGCCAGCGGATGACTCTCGTCCCCGGCCAGGCCGATGCCGATCACGGGCTCGTACCGCCGCGCCAGCTCGTAGGTCGACCACATGCGCTCCACCGGGCGGCGGCGGGAGTGGTCGAGCAGCACGCGGCATTCGACGCCGTACCGCCGCCGTCCTTCGGCCAGCCCGTCGAGGACCGCCTCCAGCGGCATCTCCGGCGCGCCCACCCGTTCGCCGTGTGAGGCGGCGGTGAAGGTCACCTCGGCGTAGCGGGTGCCCTGGGCGGCCTCGTCGGCGCAGAACTCGACCGCGATCCGCCGGAAGTCGCCGGACGTGCGCAGCAGCTCGCGGACTCGCGCCCGCTGATCGGCGAACTCGCGGAAGGTACGGAACGGCGTCTGCGCGGGGGGCGGGCCGCCCAGCTCGCGGACGGTCTCGGGGCGTACGGTGCTTTCGAGGTGGACGTGCAGGTGGGCTTTGGGCAGTGCGCGGAGGTCTCTCACCCGGGCACTTTAGGGAACCGAGATCATCCGCGCATGCGGATATTTCATGACCTGCGAGTGATGCGGATCTTCGACTGCTTGTGCGGGAGCTGCTCCCAGTCGTCCATGAAGACCGCGTCGAGCCCGTGGCGCGCGGCCAGTGCGACGAGCGTCTCGGTGCGGTAGTAGAAGTCCTCCCGCAGCACGTGGTGCTCCTTGCCCTCGGTGCGGTCGAAGGTGAAGTCGAACCAGCCGCGCGGCTTCATGACCCGCCCCACGTGCGCGAAGCACTCGTCGATCACCTCGATCGGCGAGTGGGAGAAGACGCTGTGGGCGTGCACGACGTCGAAGTGCTCACCGGGCAGGAAGGCGAAGCGCAGGTCACGGACCGGGGTGAGATGGGGCAGCTTGTCCACCAGTCCGTGCTCGGCCAGCGTGTCCTGGGCCGCCATGAGGATGTCGGGCGAGATGTCGATCCCGTAGTAGTTGCCGGTGTCCAGGTAGTCGATGAACAGCCGGCCGGCGCGCAGGTTGCCGCAGCCGATCTCCAGCATTCGGCACTCCGGCTTGAGCCCGTGCTCGACCAGGTAGTCGAACTGCATCTGGCCCAGGGCCAGCCAGCGTCGGTGGCTGTGGGAGCCGACCGCGCCCTCGGGGCTGCGGGCCGTGTCGTCCTTCATGACCGCGCGGTAGTACGCGACGTGGTCGCGGGTGCGCAGGCGCAGCCAGGTGTCGCGGGACAGCCTCCGCAGGTGCGGCACGATCTTCCGCGGGTTCTTCAGCGCGTATTGGGCCTGGTGGACAAGACTCGAACGGGCGCGTGACACAGGAGGCACCACCAAAGGATGTGTGGGACTAGGGCCGGTGTTCGGAATCTAGGACAGCGGGGGAGTTTGTCGCCGGGGCGACACGGAAACCTTGATGTCCGCATGGCTTTTCCTGGCCGCTACCCGCCGTTCCGATGGTCATTCCCGAGGAGTTCGATGCTGCGCGTCAGCTACGCGAGCGCCGCCGCGCCCGGCCGGGCGAACGAGGACTACGTGCTGGCCGGCCCTTCCTGGGTGGTGGTGCTGGACGGGGCCACTCCGGCGCCGGGAGTGGAGCCCGGGTGCCGGCACGGGGTGCCGTGGCTGGTGCGCGCGCTCGCCGCGGCGCTCGCCCCGGGCATGGACGGCGGCGAGCCGCTGCCGCAGGTGCTGTCCGCCGCGATCGCCGCCACCGCCGAGGCTCACGACGGGGCCTGCGACCTGGGCAACCCGAACTCGCCGTCGGCCACGGTGGCGCTCGCCCGCCGCCGCGGCGACCTGCTGGAGTATCTGGTGCTCTGCGACTCGGCGGTGGTGCTGTGGCGGCGCGACGGGCGGGTGACGGTCGTCCGCGACGACCGGCTGGACCGGCTGCCGGGCGGGCGGCCGTACTCGCTGGAGCTGATGGCCTCGCTGCGCAACCGGCCGGGCGGCTTCTGGGTGGCGAGCACCTGCCCGGAGGCGGCCGAGCAGGCGCTGGCGGGCGCGGTCCCGGTGGCCGGGCTGCGCGGGGCGGCGCTGTTCACCGACGGCGTGACGAGGCTGGCCGACTGGTACGGGCGCACCTGGGAGAGCCTGGCGGCCGGCGCCGCCGAGCCGGAGAACCTGCTGGCGGAGGTGCGCGAGCAGGAGCGCGCCAGGGGCGTGCCGCACGGCAAGCCGCACGACGACGCCACCGCGGTCTGGGTGTCGTTCCCGCCCTGGTGACGGCGGTCACAACCATCGGGCGGCGTTGGGTAGCTTGGAGGGGACGTCACTCCCCAGGGAGCCAGGGGGCCGATGCCCGTACGCCGCCGCAGCCGCCGAACCGTTCACCGCCGAGCGAGGAGAGTGTCGTGACCCGGACCGCAGAGGTTATCGAACTGGACGACAGCGCAGCCGATGGCCTGGCCACCGTGGGCGCCGACTCGGTCAAGACGTATCTGAAGGAGATCGGGCGGGTGCCGCTGCTCACCGCCGATCAGGAGATCGAGCTGGCCAAGCGGATCGAGGCGGGGCTGTTCGCCAGGGAGCGGCTCGACACCGAGGACGACCTCGACGACGAGCTCCGCGCCGACCTGGAGTGGATCGCCGACGACGGCGAGCGGGCCAAGCGCCGCATGCTGGAGGCCAACCTGCGGCTGGTGGTGTCGATCGCCAAGCGCTACACGGGCCGCGGCATGCTCTTCCTCGACCTCATCCAGGAGGGCAACCTCGGCCTGATCCGGACGATCGAGAAGTTCGACTACCGGCTCGGCTACAAGTTCTCCACCTACGCCACCTGGTGGATCAAGCAGGCGATCACCCGGGCGATGGCCGACCAGGCGCGCACGATCCGCATCCCGGTCCACATGGTGGAGCTGATCAACAAGGTGGCTCGGGCGCAGCGCCGCCTGCAGAGCGAGCTCGGCCGCGAGCCCACCCCGGAGGAGATCGCCGTGGAGACCGAGCTGGCCCCGGCCCGGGTGGCCGAGGTGCAGGGCTACGGCCGCGAGCCGATCTCCCTCGACACGCCGCTGGGCGACGACGGCGACAGCCAGTTCGGCGACCTGATCGAGGACGCCGAGGCCGTCTCCCCCGCCGACGCGGTCTCCTTCACGCTGCTGCAGCACCAGCTCCGCGCGCTGCTGGACGAGCTGTCGGAGCGCGAGGCGGGCGTGATCTCCATGCGCTACGGGCTGGCCAGCGGCAGCCCGATGACGCTGGACGAGATCGGCCGCGTCTACGGGGTGACGCGCGAGCGGATCCGCCAGATCGAGGCCAAGACCATGTCCAAGCTCCGCCACCCGTCGCGCGCCATGGCCCTGCGCGACTACCTGGGCTGAGCCACGTCGATGGCGGAACGGGTTATTCCGCGTTGAGCAGCTCGTCGAGGGAGTCGCGCAGGAAACCGGTCAGCTCCCACGCGTCCGGCACCATCACCCGGTCGGTGACGACGCCGAAGTCGACCGAGCCGTCGTAGGAGAAGGCCGTGATGTTCACCCCGCCGCTCATGTCGGTGATGACCGAGACCGGATAGTGGGTGAGCAGGCGTCTGCCGCACACGTACAGCGGGAACTGCGGCCCCGGCACGTTCGAGACCATCACGTTGATCGGCGGCGCCGTGTGGCCGAGCAGCCCGAACGCCGACCGCGAGGCCAGCCCCATGAGGGCGGCCGGCATGGACTCGCTGAACTCGCGCAGCCACCGCGCGGGCGCCACCGCGAACCTGTCCTTGATCCGGCACATCGTGTCGCGCACGTCACGCAGCCGCTCCACCGGGTCGGCCAGGTGCGCGGCCAGCGGCACGGGCACGAGCGTGACCTGGTTGCCCGCCTGCGCGTCGCCGATCTCGCGGAGCGAGAACGGCACCCCGGCCACCAGCGCCCGGCCGGGCGGCCCGCCGTGCGCGGCCATCCAGCGCCGCAGCGCGCCCGCGCACACGGCCATGACGACGTCGTTGACCGTCACCTCGAACCGCTTGCGCACCGCCTTGACCTCCGCCAGCGGCAGCGACACGAACGCGAAGCGCCGGTGCGGGGAGACGGGGCCGCTGAACGGCGTCCACGGCGCGGGCGTCGACGGCAGTTCCGGGGCCTGCCCGACCCCGGCGGCCCGGCGCGCCAGCCCGGAGAGCGTGTGGCTGCCGGGGAGGGCGGACAGGAGCGGGATCTCGTCCAGGTGCGGCACGGCCTGCGCGGCGAACCGCACCGCGTGCGCCGGGTTCAGCGCCATCCTGGCCAGGCCGCGCAGCAGCATCTCGGAGGTCCGGGGCGGCGGCTCGTCGCGCTCCGGCGCGTGCGGGGGCGGCGCCGCGGGCGTGGGTCCCAGGTCGAGCAGCGCGGCCAGCACGTCGGCGCCGCCGATGCCGTCGACAGCCGCGTGGTGGATCTTCGTGTAGAGGCCGGTGCGCCCGTCGGCCAGCCCGTGGATCAGGTAGATCTCCCACAGCGGCCGGGAGCGGTCCAGGCACCGCGCGTGGAGCCTGGACACCTGCTCGGCGAGCTGCCGGTCGTCGCCGCCGGGCGGCAGCCCGATCTCGCGTACGTGGTAGTCGAGGTCGAGGTCGTCCTCCTGCTCCCAGTACGGGTGATCCAGGCCGAGCGGCACCGGGGCCAGCTTGCGCCGCATCGCGGGCACGTACGGGAGCCGCGCCCGCAGCAGGTCCTGCAGGTCGGCGCGGTGGAGCACGCCGTCCAGGATGGCCAGTCCGGCGATGTTGGCCACGTTGGTCGCGGTCTCGAAATGGAGAAACTGCGCGTCCAGGGCGGAAAGCTGCGGCATCGGTTCACCTCTGTCCTGACCCAACCATCTCTGGCCCGCCCTGAGCAAGCGGGGGTGGGCGGTCCTTGAGGGGACCTGGGGGGAGAGCATGATGGCATCATGACGTTTCCTCTCGAATCTGTCCGCGCGGCCTACCCTGCTCTGGCCGACGGGTACGCCTACCTCGACGGCGCGGCGGGCACGCAGGCGCCGCAGCCGGTCATCGACGCGATCGCGGGCGCCTACCTGCGGGGCATCGGCAACGTGGGCGGCGCGTTCCCCGCCAGCCACCGGTCGGAGGCGATCGTGGCGGGCTGCCGGGCGGCGGTGGCCGACCTGGTGGGCGGCCACCCGGACGGTGTCGTCCTGGGGCCGAACATGACGACGCTCACGTACCGGCTGGCCCAGGCGCTGGCCAAGCAGTGGGGGCCGGGCGACGAGGTGGTGCTGTCGCGGCTGGACCACGACGCGAACGTGCGGCCGTGGGTCCACACCGGGGCGACGGTGCGCTGGGCCGAGGTGGACCCGGTGACCGGTGAGCTGCCGGTGGAGCAGTACGCCGAGCTGATCGGGCCGCGCACCCGGCTGGTGGCGGTGACGGCGGCCAGCAACGTGCTCGGCACCCGGCCCGACGTGGCCGCGATCTGCGCGCTGGCGCACGAGGCGGGCGCGCTCACGTACGTGGACGGGGTGCACGCGACCGCGCACGGCCCGGTGGACATGAAGGCGCTGGGGGCCGACTTCTACGCCACGAGCGCCTACAAGTGGTCGGGGCCGCACATCGGCGCGGTGATCGCCGACCCGGCGCTGCTGGAGACGGTCCGGCCGGACAAGCTCGACTCCTCGGCGGACGAGGTGCCGGAACGGTTCGAGTGGGGCACGGCCGCCTTCGCCGACCTGGCCGGGGTGACGGCGGCCGTGGACCACCTGGCGGCGATGGTGCCGGGCACGGGGACGCGGCGCGAACGGCTGCTCGCCTCGATGGCCGCGGCGGAGGCGCACGAGCTGGAGCTGTTCGGCCATCTGCTGGCGGGCCTGGAGTCGATGCCGCACGTCACCGTGTACGGCAAGCCCGCCCGGCGGACGGCCACGGCCTACTTCACGGTCGCGGGCAAGACGCCGCGCGAGGTGGCCGAGGAGCTGGCGGCGGCCCGGGTGAACGTGTGGAACGGCCACAACTACGCCTGGGAGCTGACGGCCGCGCTCGGCATCCGCGACGCGGGCAGCGCGGTGCGGGCGGGCCTGGTGCACTACAACGACCGTTCGGACGTGGACCGCCTGCTGGAGGCGCTGCGCTAGCGGGCCGCTGCCGCCACCGCGGTCCGGCGGCCTAGGATCAGGCGGGTGAGCCTGCCCGCCGTGCCCGAGGTGGCGGCGCCGAACGTCGAGCCCGCCCGCGACCCGTACCACGTCTATCTCGACTCGCTGACCAGCGCCGAGTCGCGCCGGACGATGCGCGGCTGTCTCGACCGGCTGGCCCGGCTGCTCACCGGCGACGAGAGCGCCACCGGCGCGGGCCAGCCGTGGCACCTGCTGCGCTACGAGCACACCGTGCGCATCCGCACGATGCTGATCGAGCGGGGCTGGTCGGCCGCGTACGTCAACAAGCACCTGGTGGCGCTGCGACGGGTGCTCAAGGAGGCGTGGCGGCTCGGGCAGACCGGCGCGGAGGACTACGCGCGGGCCGCCGACCTCGCGCCGGTGCGGCAGACCCGGCTGCCGGTGGGTCAGCACGTCCCGCCGGAGGTGGTCGGCGCGGCGCTGTCGGCGTGCGACGACTCCGCGGCGGGGATCCGCGACGCGGCGCTGATCGCGGTGCTCTACTCGACCGGCTGCCGGCGGGCCGAGATCTGCGGGCTGACGCTGGCCGACTACGACCCGGGCGCGCGGTCGCTGCGGGTGCGCGGCAAGCGGGACAAGGAGCGCCTGGTCTATCTCACACCGGACGCGCTCGGGCTGGTGGAGCGCTGGCTGGCGGTACGGGGCGGGGCGGCGGGCGCGCTGTTCAGCCCGATCAGCAAGGCGGGCCGGCTGCGGTCCCGCGACGGGCGGCCGGCGCCGCTGACCGGTCAGGGGATCGCCGACATCCTGACCCGGCGGCTCACCTCGGCGGGGGCCTCCCCGCGCACCGCCCACGACTTCCGGCGCACGTTCATCGGCGAGCTGCTGGACGCGGGGGTGGACCTGGCGACGGCGCAGGCGCTGGTGGGGCACTCGTCGCCGGCGACCACGGCGCGCTACGACCGGCGGCCGGAGCGGACCCGCCGCGACGCGGTGGACCGCCTGCGCCTGCCGCCCCCGCGCCCGCTGGCCTGAGCCGGGTGTGCCCGCTGCACGGCTCCGCCTGGCTAGTGGATCATCCGGTAGGAACCGGGGAGAGCGCGCATCCGGCTGGTTCAGCAGGAAGCTCGGAGGACCGGCAGGCAGGGCGGCGTGAGATCCTGGGCGGATGCTGCCGCCCATCGACGAGCTCAGGGAGCTGGTCACCGCCCGCCTGCGCGCCTTCGACCGGCGGGAGGCGCCGCCCGCCGACGGGATCCGCCGGGCCGCCGTGACCGTGTGCGTGCTGGAGGACGAGCGGCGCGACCCGTACACGATCGTGATCAGGCGGGCGCCGCGCGGGCGGAACGCGGGGCAGTGGGCGCTGCCCGGAGGGCGGCTGGACGACGGCGAGGGGCCGGTGGAGGCGGCCCTGCGGGAGCTGCGCGAGGAGACCGCGGTCGGCGGCGTGACCGTGGCCGGGCTGCTCGACGACTTCGTCACCGACTCCGGGTTCGTCATCACCCCGGTGGTGGCGTTCGGCGGCAGGCAGCGGCCGGTGCCCGACCCCCGGGAGGTGGCCTCGGTGCACGAGGTGCCGCTGGGGCGGTTCCTGGCGCCCGGGGTGCCGCGCTGGCGGGGCGAGCTGCTGCAGATGCCGCTGGGGCCCTCGATCGTCATCCACGCGCCGACGGGAGCGATTTTGTGGCAGTTCGCGGAAGTCGCGCTGCGGGGCCGTGAGCTGCGGGTGTTCGACGTGACGCAGCCTCACTGGACCAGAACCTGACCGATTCTTGGGGCCGGATGGAATACCTCCAGCCGGATGTCCGTTAGCATCGAAAGGCCGATGTGGTCTGTGTCCCCCGGGCCGCAAATTACCGCCTTCACGGAATACCGTTCGGCTGGAGCCGTGTTGTGCATCTCGCCGAGGAGGCGACCGCCACATCGGCCTCAACGCGTCGTTGGGGCCCCCCCCCCCCCCCCGGGGGGGGGCCGGGGGGGGGGGGGGGGGGGGCCCCCCCCCGGGACCGTCGCGCTCGCTCGTACGACCCCGCTGGAAAACCGGCCTCCCCGGGCCGG
>NZ_JAPNNL010000099.1 GCF_027620315.1 Nonomuraea corallina
GGCATGCAGTGGACGATCAGCCCGCTCGGCCGCCGCAGCGCCTTCTTCGGCAGGCTGCTCACCAGCCTCGACTTCGCCAAGGAAGTCCGCCTGTTCGGGCTGGGCGGGTATCTCCGGCGGCGGCTGCTGGCCGATGTCCGTGACGCCCAGGAGAGTGAGCGGGCGGTCGACGTACGCGAGTTGAGGGCGCAGACGCTGCTCAGCGCGCTCGGCGCGGTGACCGCCGGGGCCGGCCTGATCTGGGTGGTGGCGGGCACGGCGGGCGGCACGCTGTCGATCGGCGACGTGGCCGTCTTCATCGCGGCGGTGGCGGGAGTGCAGTCGGGCCTGGCGAACCTGGTCGGGTTGAGCGGCGGGGTGTACGAGTCGTTGCTCCTGTTCGGTCACTACCGCGAGGTGGTGCGGGCCGAACCGGATCTGCCGGTCCTGGAGGCGCCGGCGAAGGTGCCGCCGTTCCGGCACGGCATCGAGTTCCGCGACGTGTGGTTCCGCTACGACGACGCGCATCCGTGGGTCCTCAAGGGCGTGAATCTCTTCCTGCCCTACGGCGAAGCGCTGGCCCTGGTCGGTCTCAACGGGTCCGGCAAGTCGACGCTGGTCAAGCTGCTGTGCCGGTTCTACGATCCGCAACGCGGGGCGGTGCTCTGGGACGGGGTGGACATCCGTGAGATGGACCCGGCGGAGCTCCGCGACCGGATCGCCGCCGTCTTCCAGGACTGCGTCGCTTACGAGTTCACCGCCGCCGAGAACATCGGCGTGGGCGACATCTCTGTCATGTCAGACCTCATGGCAGAGCGAGAGCGCATCCATCGGGCCGCCACGCTGGCCGGGATCGGCGAGACGCTCGCGAACCTCCCGCACGGCTACGACACGATGCTGAGCCGTACGTTCAGCCATCCGGGCGAGGACGAGCGGACGGCGGGCGTGCTCCTGTCCGGCGGCCAGTGGCAACGGGTCGCGCTCGCCCGGGTTTACCTGCGGGAAGACCGTGACCTGGTCATCCTCGATGAGCCGAGCGCGGGTCTCGACGCGCAGGCCGAGCACGACCTGCACACCGACCTGCGCCGGCACCGCGCCGGGCGCACCAGCCTGCTCATCTCCCACCGTCTCAGCGCCGTGCGCGAGGCCGATCTCATCGTGGTGCTCGCCGACGGGCGGATCGTGGAACAGGGCACCCACAGTGAGCTGATCGCCCGCGACGGCGAGTACGCCCGGCTGTTCGCCCTCCAGGCCAGCGGATACCACCCTGAGGTCATCCCCACCCGAGCGTCCGGGCAGGGATGAGCGAACCGGCCCGGCTTCAGGACAGCTGCACGGTGGCGATCTCCCAGGCGTTCAGCGGCAGGCGCAGGGCGCCGTCCACGACCTCCAGGGCCTCGCCCGGCCGGCCGCGCAGGTCGGCGCGCCGGGCGCGGGCGAAGCCGCCCGTCACGAGCGCCCGCGTGGGCCGGTCCGTGAGCGCGACCACCCGCAGTTCCTTCCAGCCGTCGCGCAGCCGCAGCGAGGTCATGACCACGCCGTCGCCCGCGACCGAGAGCCCGGCGGCGGGCGCCGGCAGCGGGAGCGACGGGTCGCCGGCGCCCGCCACGGTCACCAGGTCGTGGCGGAACTCCTCGGCCGCCGCCGGCACCGCCTCCCACGTCCCGGCGTAGGGCATCAGCGCCAGCGACACCGACCGCAGCCCGCGCGACTGCGCCATCGGGGTGGGCAGCTGGGGGCCGGCCGGCTCGGGCCGCAGCGCGTGCCGGTTGCGCGACAGGTAGCCGACCGAGCGCAGCAGCGTGAGCGCCAGCTCGCCGCCGTCGTCGACCAGCTCGTACTCGGTGACGTGCTCCAGCAGCGCCGCCACTCCCCCGGCGGCCACCCAGGAGGAGGCCGGGTAGGTGGGCAGCGGCTCCTCGCCGCAGCCGGCTTCGGGGGCGAGCCCGCGGGTGACGACCGCGAACTGGCCCTCGGCGTGCGAGACGGCGGCCCGCTCGGGCAGCGGCACGTGCAGCCGCACCCGGTGGTCGGCGCACCGGTTGTCGAAGTCCACGGTGAGCCGGGCGAACGGCTCGCCCGCCCGCAGCTCGACCCGCGTGCGGACGGCGATCTCCTCGGTCGCGTCGGTGCGGGACCGCGCGGGGATCTCCGGCGTGCCCTCGATCCCGTCGCCCGCGGCCGGCCACCGGTAGGCCCGCCACACGTCGTACGAGGCCACCAGCGGCCCGGCGCACACCAGTTGGACGTGCACCGACTCCGGCTCGCGGACCAGCCGGTCCTCGGCCGGGGGCGCGTAGTTGTAGCTGTCGCCCACGTCGCCGCCGTCGACGATGCGGCCGGCGCCGCTGAGCGTGACGCCGTCGGCGCCGGTCAGGGTGAGGGTGCCGTCGCGGGCCACCTCGACGCGGAGCAGCCCGTTGTCGAGCACCCGGTCCGCGGCCCGGACCGGCGGGACCGACGACGGCGGCCCTCCGGCGGCGCCGTCGCCGGGGACAGGCCGCACGCTGGTGTGGCCGAGCGGCGGCGCCTCCACCAGCGCGGCCACGGTCCGGCGCGGCTCGGCGAGGATGCGGACCCGGGTGACCCCGGCGAGCGCCTCGCGCACCTGGCCGACGTCGAACGGCAGCCGCGACTCGCGGGCGACGGTGAACGTCAGCACGCCGTCCTCGACGGACCAGCCGGTGATGTGCTGCCCGTACAGCTCGGTGCCGTGGACGAAGGTGAGCGCCGTGGCGGGGTCCATCTCCTCGTCGAGCAGCAGCGTCGGAGCGTACTCCAAGGGCTGGACCGGCACCCGGGCGCCGGTCGCGTCGATGATCGGGTCCTCGCCCGCCACGTCGAGCAGCACCACGGCGCGCCGGGTGGCGGGGGTCGGGTTGACGACCAGCACGCCGCCGGACGGGACGGAGGCGGCCAGCCGGGCGGTGACCATGTCGCGCACGGCGTGGCCGAGGTGCTCGGCCTCGGCGATGCGGGCGGCGACCTGCTGGGCGGTCTCGTCGACGCCGCAGCCGGTCACCGAGTCGTGGCCGCTGGCGTCGACCAGCCGCCACCAGGCCATGTCGAGGAAGCGGCCGGGCCACTCGGCGCCCCAGAGCGCGGCCAGCGGCTCGGCGTAGCGTTCGACCATCCGCTCGGCGCGGCCCATGGCCTGCTTCACGGCCGGGCGTACGGAGATGACGCCGGGCAGGATGTTGGCCCGCGCGTGCGAGCGCAGCTCGCCCGCCACTCGGGGCAGCCCTTCGACGTCGGCCGGGTGGGCGGTGACGTAGCCGGACAGGGTGTCCATCCGGGCGCCGAGCCCGGCCACCATCCCGGGCAGGCCGCGCACCGGGGCCGAGTGGTCGGTGCCGTACATCGCCAGCAGGGGCCCTTCGGGACCGTGCCAGCGGCGCATGGTCGCCACGAAGGCGGCGCCGCGCTCGGCCAGCCGCTCCGGGTCCTCGAACAGGTGGGCGCCGTTGCCGTAGCCGCCCGCCGGCAGGTACTGGGCGCGGACCGCGGTGCCGTCGGGGGCGACCCAGGCGAACGCGTCGGTGGTCACCGACGACGGCACGCCCCGGTACACGCAGGCGTGCGCGAGCCCCGCCCGGCTCAGGATCTGCGGCATCTGCGCCGTGTGGCCGAACATGTCGGGCAGGTAGCCGACCGGCATCGCGCCGCCGAGCTTGTCCGCCCTGGCCATGCCCAGCTCCAGGTTGCGCACGATGTTCTCGCCCGAGCACAGGAACTCGTCCAGCAGGATCTGCCACGGCCCCACCGCGAGCCTGCCGGACTCGACCAGGGCGGCCACCCGGTCGCGGTTCTCCGGCCGCACCTCCAGGTAGTCGTCCACGCAGGCCAGCTGCCCGTCGAGGGTGAAGTGGTAGGCGGGCTCGCGCTCCATCGTGTCGAGCACCTCGTCCATCAGCGCGACCAGCCGCAGCCGGAACCGCTGGAACGGCTCGTACCACTCCCGGTCCCAGTGCGTGTGCGGGACGACGACGATCTCGCCCGTCTCGCCCGTCTCGCCGGTCGTCCCGGTCAACCCTGCGCTCACGCTGCTTCCCCTCCGATCGGCAGTCCGTGCTGTACGGCGTAGCGCGCGGCGACGCGCTGGGCGGTGACGATGTCCTCCAGGGCGCCCGCACGCCCGGTGAGCGGCGGCTGGCCGCCGTCGGCGAAGGCGTGGAAGGCGGCCAGCTGGACCTCGAACGCCTCGGTCACCTCACGCCACTCCGTGCGGCTCTCCCCGCCGGACACCACGGTGAGAACCGTGGGCGCGTTCATCAGGTAGGGCGAGGGGAAGGCCAGCTCCAGCGTGCCGGCGTCGTGGTGGATGGCCACCGTCTCCCGGTACGCGGGATAGTCCTCCAGATAGTGCCACCGGATGGAGAACCGCCCGGCGGCCGGGAGCGGCCCGGAGATCTCCACCGACCCCGGCGCGTTCCCCCACGTCTCCACGTGCCCGATCTCGGCCGGCGAGCCGGTGAAGCGGCGCAGCAGCGACAGGTCGTGGCAGATGGAGCCGAGCGCGACCGCGTACAGCGCGCGGACCTGCGCGGGCGCCTGCTCGCCGAGCGCCCGCGACACCAGGGCGTCCTCCTGCTCCAGTAACCTGGCCACCAGGTCGGCGGGCACGTCGCCGGCCCGGGTGAGGTTGGCGAAGGCGAGCTGCGACTCCCCGCTGGGGTGCAGCACGGTCACCTCGACGGACCTGATGGCCTCCGGCCCGCCCAGCTCGGCCAGCAGCGCCTCCGCCCGGCGCACGGCCGGGTCGTACTGCTTCATGTAGCCGACCATGAGCCGCCCCTCGGGCAGCGCGGCCACCTCGGCCCGGGTCAGCGCCAGCGGCTTCTCGCAGAGCACGGCGTGACCGGCCGCCAGCGCGCGCCGCACGGTGTCGCCGTGGGAGCCGGAGGCGAGCACGAGCACGGCCTCGAAACCCCCGGCCTCCAGCATCGCGTCGAGCGAGGTGTGTCTGCCGGGCGCGCCGAGGCGGTCACCGACGGCGTCGGCGAGCGTCCGCGACAGGTCGCAGACGGCCGTCACCTCGAACAGGTCGCGTCGGCGCGACAGCAGCGGCGCGTACACCGCCTGGGTGACGGCGCCGCACCCGACAAGGGCGATCTTCAAGACTGGATCCTCCAGCGTGACGTCAAAGTCCGAGTTCCCGTAGCTTCTCGCGGTTGGCGGCTTGATCGGTGATGTTCCGCGCAACTGACCGCCTGCCGGGGAGCGTGTCCTGCTCGATGATCACCCAGCCGGTGTAGCCGATCTCGTCGAGCGTGCGCACCACGCCGGGCAGGTCCAGCTCGCCCTCGCCGAGCGGGGCGAAGCCGCCGCGCCCCATCAGCTCGCGCAGGTCCGCGCCGTCGGCCAGGGCCTTGGCCATGATCGCCCGGTCGCCGTCCTTGACGTGCACGTGGCCGATCCGGTCCGACCAGTCGCGCAGCGCCGTCACCGGGTCTCCCCCGGCCAGCAGCAGATGGCCGGTGTCGAGGCAGAGCCGCACGTCGGTCAGCTCCAGCAGCCGCTCCACGTCCTGCGGGGTCTCGACATAGGTGCCGAGGTGGTGGTGGAAGGCGGGCTCGAAGCCGGCGTCGCGGCAGCGCCGGACCGCCTCCTGGACGCGGGCGGCGTATCCGGGCCACTCCCCCGGCTCCAACCCTGGAGCGTTCCCTCCTGGGCGGGCGAAGCGCGCGGGCGACCCTGAGCAGCCGAGCGTCGGCCGGGGCCTGAGGTGGTCCGGCGCGGGCGGCGCGGCGGCGAACACCTCCAGCGTGGCGTCCAGCGCGGCCAGCCCTCGGGCGAACGCGTCCGCGTCGCCGAAGCGCAGGTCGGCCCAGCCTCCGGCGAGGAGCAGCCCGCCCAGCCGGTCGGCCAGGTCGTCCTTGGTGCCCAGGTAGCCGAGGGGCCCGAGGTCGATGCCGTCGTAGCCGGCCCCGGCGATGGCCGAGACCATCTCGGCGGAGGTCAGGGGCGGCGGGGCGTCGCTCAGCTCGAACACCCCGAAGCTCACCGGGGCGTTGGCGACACTGATCAGGCACATAGCGCCATCACCTCGTTCTCGTAGGTTTCCAGGCGGTGCCGTCCCGCGACGGCGGGGAGCAGCACCCGGTCACCGCGGATGACCAGGCGCTCACCGCCGGGACGGACCAGGACGAGGCCGTCGGCGTCCAGGGCGAGCAGCTCGTCGCCCAGGCGCAGCAGCAGCGGGGCGTCGGGCCCGGCGGAGACGGCGGTGCGGCCCTCGGCGACGGCGGCGAACACCGCCCCGGGGTCCTCGGCCAGGACCCAGGTGGTGGGCGAGCCGGGCAGGCCGTCGGCGCCGGGCCGGTGGAAGTCGCTGGCGCCGATCGCCACCAGATCGGGCCGCCAGGCGTCGGCCCAGGCCAGGGGCGCGCCCCAGCGGCGGTCCCACCAGCCGGAGTGCCACACCTCGGCGACCTTGGGCCGGTGGGTGAGCGGCAGCAGCCAGGCGCAGTCGGCGGCGAGCGGGTGGTTGATGGAGACGAGCCCGCCCGCGCGCTCGGCGTGCGCCACCCAGGAGTCGGCCGGCTGCCGGAAGTCGACCCAGCCGACGTCGCCGAACACGTTGGCGTGCCCGCGGTCGGTGGTGACCTCCTGGCCGGGCAGCAGCGCGATCCCTCGGTCGGTCTTGGCCAGCTCGGGGTGGTGGCTGACCGTGTTGTGATCGGTGACGGCCAGGAAGTCCAGGCCCCGGCCGCGGGCCAGCTCGGCCAGTTCGGCGACGGTGAGCTGCCCGTCGCTGTGCACGGTGTGGGCGTGGAAGTCGCCGGCGAACCAGCGCAGCCCGTCGACGTCGGGGATGTCCCGCCGGGGCGGCCGCTCGCCGTGCGCCGGCCCGGCCTCCTCCCGCGGCGGCGCCGGCGCCGCCGTCTCGGTACGGATCTCCAGCGTGTAGTCCAGGCCCTGCGGCGGGATCCGGTGCAGGCGCAGCCACACCCGCCACTCCCCGGTCTCGGGCTCGCCGGGCAGGTAGCCGGGTGTCGCCCAGCCGGGGGCGATCGTGTACTCGTCGCGCGCCCCGCCGGACCAGCCGCGGAAGCCGCGCGGCCCGGCGCAGCCCAGGTCGAGCACGCCCCGGGACCTGTCGTACGACAGCCGGACGGTCACCGCCGCGGTGCCCGCGGGCACCTCGAACGGCACCTCCCTCAGGATGCGCTCCAGCCGGTCGTCCAGACTCCAGCGGCCCCTGATGACGGTCATGCGGCCACCAGTTCGCCGTCGCGGTAGACCAGGGCGCGGTCGCGCCTGGGCACCACGGCCCCCTGCTCGCCCAGCGCGGGCTCGTGTCCCTCGGGCACCACGGCCTGCACCACGACCCCGCCCACGTCGAGCGTGACCAGGTGGGAGGCGCCGAGATTCTCCAGGATGACCACGCTCCCGGTCAGGCCGTCCTCGACGGTCCCGGCCCGGTAGGAGGTGTATTCGGGACGTACGCCGTACACCAGCTTCTCCCCGTCGACCAGCAGTCCTTCCGCCGAGGCGGGGACGGGCACCTTGCACCCGGCCACCTCCAGGGTGTCACCCCGGCACACGGCGTCCAGCAGGTTCATCGGGGTGGAGCCGATGAACCCGGCGACGAAGGTGTTGGCGGGCCGCTGGAACACCTCGGAAGGGGTGCCGATCTGGCGGATGAGCCCCGCCTCCATGATCGCCATCCGGTCGGCCATGGCCAGCGCCTCGGCCTGGTCGTGGGTGACGAACACGGTCGTGACGCCCAGCTCCCGCTGGAGCTTCTTGAGGAACGTGCGGGCCTCCAGGCGGAGCCGGGCGTCCAGGTTGGACAGCGGCTCGTCGAACAGGAACGCCTGCGCCTGCGTGGCCATGACCCGGGCCAGCGCGACCCGCTGCTGCTGCCCGCCGGAGAGCTGGCCGGGCCGCCGGTCCATCAGCTGCTCCAGGCCCAGCCTGGCGGCCACCTCGGTCGCCTTGGCCCGGCGGTCGTCCTTGGGCACCTTCCTGATCCGCAGCGGGTAGGCGATGTTGTCGGTGACGTCCATGTGCGGGAACAGGGCGTAGTCCTGGAAGACCATGGCGACGTCGCGGCCGCCCGGCTGCACGGACGTCACGTCGCGCCCGCCGATGACGACCGCGCCGCCGGTCGCCACCTCCAGGCCGGCGATGGTGCGCAGCAGCGTCGTCTTCCCGCAGCCCGAGGGGCCGAGCAGGGCGAAGAACTCGCCGTCGGGGACGGTCAGGTCCAGCGAGTCGAGCGCCTTCACTCCACCGGGATAGACCTTGGTCAGCCCCCGAAGTTCGATTGCGGCCATCAGATCCTCTCGAGGGGACCGTCGCCTTCGGGCGACGGCGGAATCGGGAGCGGAAGGGCCTCCAAGGCCCGAGCGTGTCCTGGCCTGTCAAGTCCGCGCATCACGGATACCCTTCCTGGTTTGTCGGCGCCAGCCGATATCGTGGTGTTTTCGTTACCGAACGTGACAGGAGGTGGGGTGTGCGCAGGTCGTTCAAGTTCCTGCTGCGCCCACCGCCAAGCAGGCAGCGGCGCTGACGGCATGCCTGGACGATCACCGGCAGCTCTACAACGCCGCCCTGGAGCACCGCCGTACCGCCTACGCCAAGGCCGGCGTGAGCGTCCGGTACGGGGATCAGTCGGCCGAGTTGAAGCACATCCGCGTCGATGACCCCGGCGGGCAGGGCCGCTGGTCCTTCTCGTCCCAGCAGGCCACTCTGCGACGGCTGGACAAGGCCTTCGCCGCGTTCTTCCGCCGGGTCAAGGCTGGGCGCACGCCGGGCTTCCCGCGTTTCAAGGGGCGCGGCTGGTTCGACACCGTCGAGTGGCCGAAGGATGGCGACGGCTGCCGGTGGGACTCCCAGCCCGGACATCCGTCGGCCACGTTCGTCCGGTTGCAGGGCATCGGCCACGTCCGCGTCCACCAGCACCGCCCGGTCAAGGGGTGGGTGAAGACGATCGCGGTGAAGCGCGAAGGCAGCCGCTGGTACGTGGTGCTGTCGTGCGACCATGTACCCACCGAGACTTTGACCGCGACAGGCGCGGTAGCCGGGATCGACCTGGGCGTGGCGGCGCTGGTGACCACCTCCGGCGGGGAGCATGTCGCCAACCCGCGTCACCTGGTCGCCTCCGCTGACCGGCTGGCCGCCGCGCAGCGGGCTCTCGCCCGCAAGAAACGGGGCTCCGAGCGGCGGCGCAAGGCGGTGTCCCGCGTCGCCGCGCTGCACGCCAAAGTGCGCAGGCAGCGTCTGGACAGCGCGCACAAGGCCGCGCTCGCCCTGGTCCGCGCGTACGACCTCATCGCACACGAGGACCTGCGGATCACGAACATGACCCGCTCGGCCTCCGGCATCGTCGAAGCGCCCGGGCGCAACGTCGCCGCCAAGTCCGGTCTCAACCGGGGCATCCTGGACGCGGGCTGGGGGGTGTTCCTGACGATCCTCGCGCACAAGGCTGAAAGCGCCGGTCGAGAGCTGATCGCGGTGAACCCTGCCGGCACCTCCCGCACGTGCTCGCGTTGCGGGCACTGCGCGAAGGAGAACCGCGTCAGCCAGGCCGAGTTCCGATGTCAGGGGTGCGGGCATGCCGCGCACGCCGACGTGAACGCGGCGATCAACATTTTGAGGGCAGGGCTTGCCCTTCGCCGGGCTGCGGGAGCGGCTTGACGAGAAGCCGTTCCCTTCAGGGAGCGGAGGAGTCACTTCAGCGCTTGATCCCTCCGTGGAAGCGGAAGCCGTACTTCTTGCTGACGAACAGGTACATGAGCACCACGGGGACCGAGTAGAGCAGGCCGAACGTGGACAGCACCTTGAGGTTGGCCTGGCCGCCCTCGGTGTAGAGGGTGTACATGATCACCGCGGCGGGCTGCTTCTCCACGTCGCTGAGCAGCAGGTACGGCATCAGGAAGTTGCCCCACACGTTGGCGATCGTCCACACCGCGATCGTCGCCAGGCCGGGCCGCACCACCGGGACGACCACGTGCCGGACGATCTGCAGCGGCGAGGCGCCGAAGACCCGCGCGGACTCCTCGTACGACTTGGGCGTGGTGTCCATGAAGTCCTTGATCATGAAGATCGCGGCGGGCAGCAGCCCTCCGGTCATGATCAGGATCAGGCCGGTGTGCGAGTCGATCAGGCCGAGCTCGATGGCGAGCTGGAACAGCGGCACCATCGCCGCCGTGCCCGTGATGATCGACGACAGCAGCAGCAGCGCGTACAGCAGGGCGTCGCGCCCCGGCAGCCGCACCCGGCTGAGCGCGTACGCCGCCAGCGCGGACATCACCACCACCAGCACGGCGGTGCCGATCGCCAGGATCAGCGAGTTGACCAGCGACCCCAGCGCGTACGGGTGCTCCAGGATGATCTGGAAGTTCTCCCAGGTGAAGTCCGGCAGCCGGACCTCGTACGTGGGGTTGGAGGTGAACGGCGCCGAGGCCAGCCAGAGCAGCGGGATGGTGAAGAAGGCCAGCAGCAGCGCGACCAGCGTGTAGAAGCCGATCCGGCCGGCGACGAACCGCGTCATCTCCTCCTCCTGAGCAGCCGCAGGTAGAAGATCGCCACGACCAGGTTGATCAGCAGGATGATCGTGGAGATCGCGGCGCCGTACCCCAGGTCGCCGCTCTGCAGCGCGGTCTTGTAGACGTACACGGCCAGGATCTCGGTCTTGTTCTCCGGCCCGCCCGCGGTGAGCAGGAACGGCCCGAAGTCGTTGAACGTCCACAGGCTGATCAGCAGCAGGTTGGTCAGGATGTGGCCGCGGATGTGCGGGAAGACCACGTCACGTAACTGCTGCCAGCCGGACGCCCCGGCCAGCCGCGCGCTCTCCAGATGCGAGGGCGGCACGTTCCCGAGCGCCGCGCCGTACAGCATCATCGAGAAGGCGGTGCCGCGCCAGGTGTTGAAGAGGATGATCGACAGCATCGGGTGGTCGAGCAGCCAGGCGAAGCCCGGGATGCCCAGCATCGCGTTGAGCGTGCCGCTGTCGCGGTCGAGCAGCGCCACCCACAGGAACGCGACCACCGCGCTCGGCAGGATCCACGCCAGGATGACCACGCCCTCGACCACGCTCTTGAGCGCGCCGCGGCGGTTGCGCATCAGCCAGGCCAGCGTGAAGCCGAGCACCACCTGACCGATGACGGCCGACCCCAGCACGAACTGGAAGGTCAGCACCGTGGAGTTCCAGAACCCCGGGTCCGTGAGCGCCTTGAGGTAGTTGTCCAGGCCGACGAACTGCGGCTCGGCCGCGGCGATCCCGGTCAGCCGGTAGTTCATCAGCCCCAGGTAGATGACCCACAGCGCCGGGAAGACCAGGAAGACCGCGATGAGCGCCAGGGCGGGCGCCACGAAGGCCCCCGCCCGCAGCCTGCCCAGGCCCGCGGCGTCGGAGCTGTAGCCGCGGGCGGGCGTCGCGTCGAGGACCTTCGGATCAGGAGGCGACGTTGTTCGCGCCACCGACGATTCCTTCGAGCTTCTTCTGGTACTCGGCCGCCGCCTGGTCGGCCGCCGTGCCGCCGGCCACCGCGGCCGTGGCCTCCTGCAGCGCCACCGACACCTGCGGGTAGACCGCCACCGGCGGCCGGTAGGCCGTCAGCGGGAGGACCTGCTCGGAGATGAACGTCAGCAGCGGCTCACCGGCCAGGATCTCCTTGTTGACGTCGGAGCGCGGCGTGATCCGCACGTTGCCGTCCTTGGTCTCCTCCTTCAGCGCCTCCGGCGACAGCGTGAAGGCCATCAGCTCGAAGGCCTCCTTCGGGTGCTTGGAGCTGGGGTTGAGGGTACGCAGCGCGCCGCCGGACATGCTGACGAAGTCCTGCCCCCTGATGCCCTTGCCGGGCTCGATCGCCGGGATCTTGGCGTAGCCGACGACCTGGTCGCGGTCGGCCATCGGGGCGACGCCGGTCTTGGGGTTGACCACGCCGCGCCAGAAGTAGTCGCCCTCCAGCAGGATGCCGACCTTGCCCTCGGCGAACTGCTGGAACGACTTGTCGCGGCCCTTGGCCTCCTGCTGGAGCCTGGGGTCGCCGAGGCCGCCGCCGTAGACCTTCTGGTAGAGGCCGAGGGTGTCCTTCAGCGGCTGCGAGGCGCCGGTCCACTTGTCGTCCTGCTGGACCTCGCCGCCCGCGCCGGCCAGCAGCGGGAGCACGCCCTGCATGGTGGTGGCCTCGCCCATGGCGGTGCCGGCGTTGATCTGGATCGGCACCGGGACGCCCGACGACTTGAGCTTGGCGCCCGCGTCGAGGATCTCCTGCCAGCTCGTCGGCTGCCAGTCGGCGGGCAGCCCGGCCTTCTCGAAGAGGGTCTTGTTGAAGTAGAGGACGCGGCCGTCGGTGCCGATGGGCAGGGCGTACTTCTTGCCGTTGAAGGTGGCCAGGCCCTGGACGGCCTCCGGGATCTGCTGCCAGCCCTCCCAGCTGTCGGCCTCCGGCCCGGCGACCTCCGCCAGCGGCTTGATGTAGCCCGCCTCGGCGAACTCGCCCGCCCAGATGCCGTCGATGTCGATCACATCGGCCCCCTTGCCTGACTTCAGGTCAAGGGAGAGCTTGGTCTTGTACTGCTCGTCGTCGACGCCGCTGGGGATGAACTTGACCGTGACGTTCTTCCCTTTGGCCTTCTGGGCCTCCTGGAACTTGGGGATCACCCAGTTGGCGATGTGGTCGGCCGCCGCCGCGTTCTTGCCGCCGGCGATGGCGTTCTGGGTGATCGTGAGCTCGATGGCGCCGCCTTCGCCGCCGTCACCGGACGACTGGCCGCAGGCGGCCAGACCCAGCGCGGAGGCGGTGAGCACCGCGACCACACCTATCGACCTTTTCCGCACCATTCTGCAAACCCTCCGACACATCCTGTAGGGAGGAAGTCAGGGCCAATATGTCATGACATGTATATGACGTACAGTCCTGGCTGATTTCCGGGAGCGTGCCCGTGGGGGTCATCAGGAAATCGGTCTCGGGCACGGTGAGAAACATAGCGGACATCTATATGTCATGACAATATGCCATAGTGTCTGCCCGAAAGCTCCAGCTGTGGAGGTGCGTTGTTCGACCTGATCACGATGGGACGCTGCGGCGTCGACATCTACCCGCTGCAGACCGGCGTAAGCCTGATCGACGTCGAGTCCTTCGGCAAGTTCCTCGGCGGCAGCCCGACGAACGTCGCGGTCGCCGCGGCCCGTCACGGACTGCGCCCCGCCGTGGTGACCGCCGTGGGGGCCGACCCCTTCGGGCAGTGGGTACGGCAGGCGATCCGCGGATTCGGAGTCGACGACGTCTACGTGGGGACGGTCGAGGGCCCGCCCACCCCGGTCACGTTCTGCGAGATCTTCCCGCCCGACCACTTCCCCATCTACTTCTACCGGGGCGAGCATCCGCCTGACCTGCGGATCACCCCCGAGTCCCTGGACCTCGACGCCGTCCGCGAGACGCGGGTCCTCTGGTTCACCGGGACCGGGCTGAGCCAGGAGCCCAGTCGCTCGGCGCACGCCGCCGCGCTGGCGGCCCGGCCGTCAGGGTGGACGGTGTTCGACCTGGACTACCGGCCGATGCTGTGGGAGTCCCGGCAGGCCGCCGAGCGCGCGTACCGGGAGGCGCTCCCGTACGCCAACGTGGCCGTCGGCAACCTCGACGAGGTCGAGATCGCCGTCGGCACCCGAGACCCCGAGGCGGCGGCGCAGGCGCTGCTCGACGCCGGCATGGAGGTGGCGATCGTGAAGCTGGGCCCCGACGGGGTGCTGGCCCGCGGCAAGGACGAGCGCGTGGTCGCCGAGCCGGTCCGGGTCGAGGTGGTCAACGGGCTGGGAGCGGGGGACGCCTTCGGCGGGGCGGTCTGCCTCGGGCTGGTGCGCGGCTGGCCGCTGGAGCGTACGGTGCGCTTCGCCAACGCGGCGGGGGCGCACGTCGCGGCCCGGCTGGCCTGCGCGGAGGCCATGCCGTCCACCGACGAGGTGCTGGCCCTGCTGGGCGAGCGGCCCGCCGCGGGCTCCGGGAGCGAGGTGCGTCCTTGAGCGACGTCACGCTCCCCGGGATCACCCGTTACGAGCGGCTGACCCGCATCCGCGCCACCGATCCCGGGGAGATCGCCCAGGCGGCGGCCCGCAGGCGGCGGCGGGAGCTGCCCGGCGAGGGCGGGCGGCTGCTGATCATCGCGGCCGACCACCCGGCGCGCGGCTCGCTGGCCGTACGGGACCGCCCGCTGGCCATGGCCAGCCGGTTCGACCTGCTGGACCGGTTGCAGGTGGCGCTGGCCCGGCCGGGCGTCGACGGCATCCTCGCCTCGCCCGACGTGCTGGAGGACCTGCTGCTGCTCGGCGCGCTGGAGGGCAGGCTGGCCTTCGGCTCGATGAACCGGGGCGGGCTGCAGGGCTCGGTGTTCGAGCTGGACGACCGGTTCACCGGCTATGACGCGACCGCCATCGACCAGATGCGGCTCGACGGCGGCAAGATGCTGTGCCGCATCGACCCGGACGACCACACCAGCGTCGACACGCTGGAATCCTGCTCCCGCGCCGTCACCGAGCTGGCCAGGAGGCAGCTGGTGGCGATGGTGGAGCCGTTCTGGGCGACGCGCACCGAGACCGGGTCGGTCCGCAACGACCTGTCCCCCGACGCGGTGATCCGCGCCATCAGCGTGGCCCAGGCTCTCGGCGTCACCTCCGCCTACACCTGGCTGAAGATCCCGGCGGTGGCCGAGATGGAGCGGGTGATGGCCGCCACCACGCTGCCGGCGCTGCTGCTCGGCGGGGACCCGCCGGACGCCGCGGCCGCCTTCGCCGACTGGGGGCGGGCGCTGCGCCTGCCGGGGGTGCGCGGGCTCGTCGTCGGGCGTGCCCTGCTCTACCCTCCGGACGACGACGTCGCCGCCGCCGTGGACGGCGCCGCCGCGCTGGTTCGAGAGGTGGGGTCATGACATTCTTTCCGTACGGTGTGGCGGCGAGCGGGCCGTGGGCCGTGGAGATCACGCCGTCGCTGGCCGGGTGGGACTACGCGGGGCTGCGGGTGGTGGATCTGACCGGGGCGCCGGTGTCGTTCGGCACGGGCGAGGAGGAGATGATCGTCCTGCCGCTGTCGGGGTCCTGCGCGGTGACGGTCGGCGGCTCTCAGGTGTTCGAGCTGGCCGGGCGGCCGTCGGTGTTCGCCGGCCCCTCCGATTTCGCCTATATCCCGATTCATGAGCAGGTGACGCTGACCGGCGCCGGCCGGATCGCGCTGCCCTCCGCGCGCGCCACCCGCCGCCTGGAGCCCCGCCACGTGCCGGCCGCCGACGTGCCGGTGGAGCTGCGCGGCGCCGGCCAGGCCAGCCGCCAGGTGAACAACTTCGCCGCGCCCGGCGTCCTCGCCTGCGACAAGCTCGTCGCCGTGGAGGTGCTCACCCCCGGCGGCAACTGGTCGTCCTACCCGCCGCACAAGCACGACACGGCCAACCCCGGCGAGGCGGTGCTGGAGGAGGTCTACTACTTCGAGGTGGCCGATCAGGGGCTCGGCTACCAGCGCGTCTACTCCTCCGAGCGGGGACGGATCGACACCCTGGCCGAGGTGGGCTCCGGCGACGTGGTGCTGGTGCCGTACGGCTACCACGGCCCGTCCATGGCCGCGCCCGGCTACGACCTCTACTACCTGAACGTGCTGGCCGGACCCGCCGAGGAGCGGTCCATGGCGTTCTGCGACGACCCGCGGCACGCCTGGATCCGCGCCACCTGGGACGGCCAGGAGATCGACCCCAGGCTGCCCTTCGGGAGGAACCCATGAGACTGACGGTGGCCCAGGCGGTGGTGCGCTTCCTCGCCGCCCAGCACATCGAGCGCGACGGCGCCGAACACCGGATGTTCGGCGGCGTCCTCGGCATCTTCGGCCACGGCAACGTGGCCGGCGTCGGCCAGGCGCTCGCCGCCTCCGGCGCCGACCTGCCCTACTACCTCAGCCGCAACGAGCAGGCCATGGTGCACACCGCCGCCGCCTACGCGCGGGCCCGCAACCGCCTGTCGACCCTGGTCTGCACCACCTCGATCGGTCCCGGCGCCACCAACATGGTGACCGGAGCGGCCGCCGCGACCATCAACCGGCTGCCCGTGCTGCTGCTGCCCGGCGACATCTTCGCCACCCGGGTGGCGAGCCCGGTGCTGCAGGAGCTGGAGGACCCGCGCTCCTACGACGTCTCGGTGAACGACTGCCTCCGGCCCGTCTCCCGCTTCTGGGACCGGGTCAACCGGCCCGAGCAGCTCCCGCCGGCGCTGCTGGCGGCCATGCGGGTGCTCGCCGACCCCGCCGAGACGGGCGCGGTCACGCTGGCGCTGCCGCAGGACGTGCAGGCCGAGGCCGCCGACTGGCCCGGCGAGCTGTTCGCCCGGCGCGTCTGGCACGTCCCCCGGCCTCGGCCCGAACGCGCGGCGCTGACCCGGGCCGCCGAGCTGGTCAAGGCCGCGTCCCGGCCGCTGATCGTGGCCGGCGGCGGCGTGATCTACAGCGAGGCGACCGCGGAGCTGCGGGCCTTCGCCGAGACGTTCGGCGTGCCGGTCGCCGAGACGCAGGCCGGCAAGGGCGCGCTGCCGTACGGTCACCCGATGGCCATGGGCGCGATCGGCGCCACCGGCACCACGGCCGCCAACGCGCTGGCCCGCGAGGCCGACCTGGTCATCGGGATCGGCACCCGCTACAGCGACTTCACCACCGCCTCCCACTCGCTGTTCGCGCCGGAGGCCCGGTTCGTCAACGTCAACGTCACCGGCTTCGACGCCGCCAAGATGTCCGGGCTGCAAGTGGTCGCCGACGCTCGCGAAGGGCTGACCGACCTGGCGGCCGCGTGCGCGGGCTGGGGCACCGGCGAGGCCTACCGGGCCCGCGCCGCCGAGCTGTCGCGGGCCTGGGACTCCGCCGTCGACGCGGCGTACGCGCTGGACGGCGACCCATTGCCGCAGCCGGCCGTGATCGGCGCGGTGAACGCGGCGGCAGGCGACGACGGCGTCGTCGTCTGCGCGGCCGGGTCCATGCCCGGCGACCTGCACAAGCTCTGGCGGCCCAGCGGTCCGGGGAGCTACCACGTCGAGTACGGCTACTCGTGCATGGGTTACGAGATCGCCGGCGGGCTCGGGGTCAAGCTGGCGGCCCCGGAGCGCGAGGTCTTCGTCATGGTCGGCGACGGCTCGTACCTGATGATGGCCCAGGAGCTGGTCACGGCCGTCGCCGAGGGCGTCAAGCTGACCGTGGTGCTGGTGGACAACTCCGGCTTCGCCTCCATCGGCCGGCTGTCGGAGAGCGTCGGGGCCGAACGGCTCGGCACCGCGTACCGCCACCGGGGCGAGGGCCGCTACGACGGCGGGCCGCTGCCGGTGGACCTGGCCGCGAACGCGGCCAGCCTCGGCGCGACCGTGCTGCGCCCCGGCACGCTCGCCGAGCTGCGCAAGGCGCTCGACACCGCCCGCGCGGCCGGCGGCGTCACGGTCGTGTACGTGCGCACCGACCCGATGATCGACAGCCCGTCCTCGGAAGCCTGGTGGGACGTCCCGGTCGCCGAGGTCTCCGGCACCGAGGCGGCCCGCACGGCCAGGGCCGCGTACGAGAGCGCCAAGCGCGACCAGCACCGCCGCCTGGCCCCGCCGACGGGCTGACCGGGAGCCCGGGTCACCGGTCGCGGGCCGGTGACCTGCAGGGTTGCCGTCCGCGCCGCGGGGAAGGCCATGGTCCGGGGGGCAGAGCTCGGGGGAGGCGACGATGGACCCTTGGCGCGCGCTGGGCTGGGTGGGCATCGCCGCGGTGGTGCTCTACTGCCTGTCCCAGGTGGGCACGGTGGTCCTGTCGATCATCCTGGGGTTGTTCGTCGCCGCGCTGCTGGCGCCGCCCGCGCACTGGCTGATGCGGCGCGGGCTGGGCCGGTCGCTCGCCACTGCGATCACCTTCGTGGGCGGTCTCCTGCTGGCCTCCGGGCTGTTCGCGCTGCTGGTGCCGCCCACCGTGAGCGGCCTGGCCGAGCTGCGGGCCAGCGTCGGCACGATCCTGCAGCAGTTGCACGCCCTGGCCTCCCAGTTCGGGCTGGACTTCCAGGATCTGCTCGCCCAGGGCAAAGCGTGGGCCGAGCAACGCCAGCAGCAGCTCGCCACCGGCGCGGTGGCCGGCGTGCGCACGGCGACCGAGATCATCGTGGGCGCCGTGCTGGCGGTCATCCTCGGCGTCTACTTCGTGCACGGCGGCGACCGGCTGTACCACTGGCTGACCGGGCTGTTCCCGCCCCGGGCCAGGGTGCGGCTGCGGGTGGCGGGGCCGATCGCGTTCGGCGTCATCGGACGCTACATCCGCGGGGTGGCGCTCGTGGGCGCGGTGGACGCGTTCTTCATCGGCATGGCGCTGTGGATCCTCGGGGTGCCGATCGCGGTGCCGCTGGCGGTGCTGACCTGGGTGGGGGCGTTCCTGCCGATCGTCGGCGCGTTCACGGCGGGGCTGCTGGCGGCGGTGGTGGCGTTCGTGTCCAAAGGGTGGCTGATCGCGCTCATCGTGGTCGGCGTCACCGTGCTGGTGCAGCAGATCGAGGGTCACGTGCTGGCGCCGCAGATCTACGGCAAGGCGCTCGACCTGCCGGGGCCGGTGATCCTCATCTCGATCGCGCTCGGCAGCCTGGTCTTCGGCATCGCCGGCGCCTTCCTGGCCTCCCCGGTGGCCTCGGTGATCGTGGCCCTGCTGAACCGGGAGAACTTCAGCGAGGGCGACGCCCGGACTCCGGCACGCGCCTGAACGTCCCGCGCGCCGATCAGGCGAGGTCCCGGGTGTCCTCGCGGAAGACGACGGCGACGCCCAGCGTGTTGATCGTCATTGCGCTCTTCAATGTGATAGTAGACTCTCATTGAAGAGTAAACCATCTTTTGTCCGTACGGTAGGGTTCCGGCATGGCGGAGGGCGGGCTGCGCGAGCGCAAGAAGGCGAAGACGAGGGAGGCGATCCTGCGCGAGGCGTTCCGGCTCTTCCGCGAGCGCGGCTACCACGCCACCACCGTCGAGCAGATCGCCGAGGCGGCCGAGATCTCCCCCGCCACCTTCTTCCGCTACTTCCCGGCGAAGGAGGACCTGGTCACGCTCGACCGGTTCCCGCCGCTCGTCGAGGCCCTGGCCGGACAGCCGCCCGGCCCGCCGGTGACCGTCCTGCGCGGCGCGTTCCGCACGGCCTTCGCCGCCCTGTCGAGCGAGGAGATCGCCGCCGGGCACGCGCGGGAGGTCTTCGCCGCCACCGTGCCCGAGCTGCTCGTGGCCAACCTGCGCAGAAGCCCCGGGCTGATCCGCGAGGTCCGCACGGCCGTGGCCGAGCGGGCCGGCCTCGACGCCGGCGACCCCGCCGTCCGCGACGCCGTCGGCGCGGTCCTCGGGATCGTCGCCATGGTGTGGACGGAGTGGGCGGCCACCCCCGGCATGGACGGCCCCGCCGAGGTCGACAGGGCGCTGGCGCGCCTGGAGTCCGGCCTGGGGTGACCTCCCCGCCCGCGGGTCAGCCGCGCTGTTCGAGCACGTCGGCGATGCCCGACAGGAACGCGTCCACGTCGGTGATCAGATAGCCCGGCCTGAACACGACGGTGGCGAACTTCACCTCGCGCACCTCCTCGGCCGTCACCGGCCGGCCGGTGGTGCCGCGCAGCGTCGCCACGATCCGGTCGAGGAACGCGTCCACCTCGTCCTCGTCGTAGCCGGTGCCGAGGCGGCCGGGCCGGAACACCACCTTCTCCACCCGCCCCGCCTGGCTCTCGAACCACTCCTCGCGCAGCAGCTCACCCGTGGGCTCCGCCAGAGCCAGCCGCACCGGGCGCTTGGCCATGGTCTCCAACGCCACCACGAACGCCTCCAACGCGAAGTCGACCGCCGTCTCCTGGTAGCCGCGGCGGCGCGAGGCGAACGTGGCCGAGCGCACCTCGTCGGCGGTGACGGGTTCGAGGTCGAGCGCGCCCCTGCCCAGCGTGGCCTCGATCCGCTCGATCAGAGCGTCGACTTGTACGGGGTCATAGCCTGAACGCATACCCATGACGCGCGGAAAGCGGTTCAAGCCTGCTCCTTCGGGGGTCCGGCCAGGGGTCGCCCACTATTGTGCGATCAACGACCACGGCCACGCGAGTCCCGGCCGTCACGGTAAAGACCACCATGAGGCCGGTCCGCGTGTCCCTCCCCCGCCGAAGACGTGATTCATCCGTCATCCGGGAGCTGACATCCCCGCTGGTCCCGGGCAAGCCGTCCGGGTGTGCGCGGGCTATTCGGCGGCGGCGAGCTGACCGCAGGCGCCGTCGATCTCGCGCCCGCGGGTGTCGCGGACCGTCACCGGCACGCCGTGGAACTCCAGCCGCCTGACGAACGCGCGCTCGTCCTCGGGCCGCGACGCCGTCCACTTCGAGCCCGGCGTCGGGTTGAGCGGGATCAGGTTGACGTGCACGAGCTTGTTCCTGACGAGCTTGCCGAGCAGGTCGGCCCGCCACTCCTGATCGTTGACGTCCTTGATGAGCGCGTACTCGATGGACACCCGCCGCTTGGTCCGCGCCGCGTACGCCCAGGCGGCGTCGAGCACCTCGGCCACCTTCCACCGCGTGTTGATCGGCACCAGCGTGTCGCGCAGCTCGTCGTCGGGGGCGTGCAGGGACAGCGCGAGGGTGACCGGCAGGCCCTCGTCGGCGAGCTTGCCGATCGCGGGCACCAGCCCGACCGTGGAGACGGTGACGCCGCGGGCGGAGATGCCCAGCCCGTGCGGGACGGGCTCGACCAGGCGGCGCACCGCCTGGATCACCTGCTTGTAGTTGGCCAGCGGCTCGCCCATGCCCATGAACACCACGTTGTTGACCCGGCCGGGGCCGCCCGGCACCTCGCCCGCCGCCAGCGCGCGGGCCCCGGCCACCACCTGCTCCACGATCTCCGCCGTGGACATGTTACGGGTCAGCCCGGCCTGGCCGGTGGCGCAGAACGGGCAGTTCATGCCGCAGCCGGCCTGCGACGACACGCACATCGTCACCCGGTCGGGGTAGCGCATCAGGACCGACTCGACCAGCGCGCCGTCGAACAGCCGCCACAGCGTCTTGCGGGTCGTGCCCCGGTCGGTGGTCTGCTCGCGCACCGAGGTGAGCAGCGGGGGCAGCAGCGCCGACAGCCTGTCGCGGGAGGCCGCGGGCAGGTCGGTCATCGCCCGCACGTCGGTGGTCAGCCGCTCGAAGTAGTGGCGGGAGAGCTGGTCGGCGCGGAACGCCTTCTCCCCCAGCTCGGTGACCGCCGTGCGCCGGTCGGCCATGGACAGGTCCGCGAGATGGCGAGCCGGCTTGGCCCTGCGCGGGGCGACGAAGGTGAGCTGGCCTGGCTGCTGGGACACGATCCTGCCTCTGTTTTGTCACGGGGACTGTTTGTCACGGGGACTGTTTGTCACGGGGACTGTTTGTCACGGGGACTGTTTGTCACGGGGACTGTTTGTCACGGGGACTGCTTTGTCACGGGGATTGGCGACCAGGGTAGTGAACGCTTGCCCGGCGGGGCGAATTCCATGGCGGCCGTCCGGCGCTCCGGATCCGGTCAAGGCTCGCACGAGGGTCAGGTGCGGATCTACAGTTTCCCCGTATGACGATTTTCCGGTCTGCGTCAGGCGAGGGGCACACCGAGGTCGTCCTCACCGCCGGCAGCCCGTACGGCAGCCGGACGCTCGTGGTCGAGCGCGACGAGGACGCCTCGGTCGCCTACCTGTGCTCTCCCGACGGCACCGTGCACGGCGCGTGCTGGCTGGCCAACCACCGGCCCGCGCCCGCCGTGGTCGACCTGGCCCGCATCAACGCCGGGCTGCCGCCGCTGATGCCGCGGGCCAACACCCTCCACCCCGCGGGGCGCCGTCCGCTGGGGCAGCTCACGCCGCTCTGGTTCGAGGAGGGTGACGGGGTCGCCCTCTACGAGGAGGACGAACTGCTGGCCGTCATCCCGGGCTGGGCCGACATGCACCGCGGCATGCCCGGTTACGCCCGTGACGCGGTGGGCGAGTCGCCGTTCGCCTGGGCGCTGTCGGAGGCGCTCGAAGGACTGCGGCCCCGCCTGGCCAACGCCGAGTCCTACTGGCGCTGGCGCTACTCCGAAGGGTCGTGGCCGTCGTTCCAGCAGTTCGTGATGGGCCATCTGGACCGGGTGCTCGGCCCGGCCGGGCGCTACTGGGACGCGGGCGGCGACCGGCTGCCGACCGTCGGCATCACCGAGCGCCCGCCGCACGGCGACCGGCTGTTCAGCGTGCTGTCGACGGTGGGGATGAGCTGCCAGCGGATGCCGACCGTGGAGCAGTGGATCGACCAGCCCGGCGCGTACGCCAGGATCGAGCTGGCGGTGGCCACCCGCGAGGACCCTCGCGAGGCGGCGCTGCTGCTGGTGTGGCTGGCGCAGTATCCGTGGCACTCGGTGACCTGGCTCGGCCACGGCCACACCGCCAAGTGGTACCACGAGCCGGACACGTTCCCGCTGGGGCCTCAGTATGCGGGGGTGCTCATGCAGGCCGACGCCCCGGACATGCCGCCCATGGGAGGGTTCGCCTTCGGCGGCGAGGCCGTACGGTGGCTCTGGCTGACCCCGATCACCGGTGAGGCCCTCACCGGCTAGCCCGCCGGATCTCCCGGCTCAGATGAAGAGCGCGAGCAGCAGCCAGACCGGCACCAGCGTGGACACCAGCGAGTCCAGCCGGTCCATCAGCCCGCCGTGGCCCGGCAGGATCGTGCCCAGGTCCTTGATGCCGAGATCCCGTTTGATCATCGACTCGACCAGGTCGCCCACCGTGGCCAGCGCGGCGGCCAGCGCGCCGATCAGCGCGCCCTGCCACCACTCGCCGCCGAGCAGCCACGTCACCAGCCACGTGCCGACGAGCGTGCAGGCCACGACGGAGCCGCCGAACCCCTCCCAGGTCTTCTTCGGGCTGATCAGCGACATCGGGTGGCGGCCGAACAGCACCCCCGCCGCGTACCCGCCGATGTCGCTGGCCACCGTGACCGCGATGAAGACCACGACCCGGTCGTTGCCGTCAGGGGGCGCCAGCAGCAGCGCCGCGAACCCCGCCAGCAGCGGCGGGTAGAACAGGATGAACACCGAGGCCGTCGCGTCGCGCACATAGCCGTCGGTGCCGCCCGCGAACATCCGCCACACCAGCAGCCCGAACGCGAACGCCACGAACGTGCCCAGCAGCCACGACCCGCCTCCCCAGTAGGCCGCCGCCTGCATCGCGGCGAGCCCCACCAGGATCGGCACGGCCGGGACCCGGATGCCGCGGGTGGCGAAGGCCCGCACCAGCTCCACCACGCCCACGCCGACCGCCGCGACGAGCACCAGGAGGAAGAGCTCCTTGACGGTGTAGAGGGTGATCAGGACCGAGGCGGCCAGGCCGGCGCCGACACCGATCGCTGCGGGGAGATTGCGGCCGGTGCGGCTGCCGCCGCCAGCGCTGGGACCGGCCGTTCGTTCTTCCAAGACTTCTCCATAGGCCACGGCCCCCGCCGTCAGGCGAGGGCCGTAGATGCGCTACCCGCGACGGCCCGCTGCGGGCGGCCCGCCGGCAGCGGGCCGCTCAGACTTCGAGCAGCTCGGCTTCCTTGTGCTTCAGCAGCTCGTCGATCTTGGCGACGTGCTTCTGAGTGAGGTCGTCGAGCTCCTTCTCGGCCCGCCTGACCTCGTCCTCGCCCGCGTCGCCATCCTTGATCATCTTGTCGAGCGTCTCCTTGGCGGAGCGCCGGATGTTGCGGATGGACACCTTGGCGTGCTCGCCCTTGTTCCTGGCGACCTTGATGTACTCCTTGCGGCGCTCCTCCGACAGCTCGGGGAACGTCACGCGGATCACCTGGCCGTCGTCGGTCGGGTTGACGCCCAGGTCGGAGTCGCGGATGGCCCTCTCGATCGCGGCCATCGAGCTCTTGTCGTACGGCTGGATGAGCACCATGCGAGCCTCGGGCACGTGGAACGACGCCAGCTGCTGGATCGGCGTCGGCGTGCCGTAGTACTCGGCGTTGATCTTGTTGAACATCGCGGGGGTGACCCGGCCCGTCCGGATGCTCGCGAAGTCCTCCTTCGCGACCGAGACGGCCTTGTCCATCTTTTCCTCGGCTTCGAGGAGGGTTTCGTCGATCACAGCGGCTCCCTGTCTTCTAGCTGGCGGTGTCGGGCTCACACCTCATTTGCCTGCGGGACTCACCAGCGTGCCGATCTTCTCACCGCGGACCGCTCGCAGGATGTTGCCCTCGCCCATCAGGTCGAAGACCACGATCGGCAGGTCGTTGTCCTTGCACAGGCTGATCGCGGTGGCGTCCATGACCGCGAGGCCACGGAGCAGCACCTCCCCGTAGTCGAGCTGGTCGAAGCGCACCGCGTCCGGGTTCTTGCGCGGGTCGGAATCGTAGATCCCGTCCACCTGCGTGCCCTTGAGCAACGCCTCGGCACCGATCTCCAGCGCGCGCTGGGACGCGGCGGTGTCGGTGGAGAAGTACGGGGAGCCGAGCCCCGCGCCGAAGATGACCACGCGCCCCTTCTCCAGGTGGCGGATGGCCCGGCGCGGCAGGAACGGCTCGGCGACCTGCTGCATGGTGATCGCGGTCTGCACCCGCGTCTCGACGCCCCGCCGCTCGAGGAAGTCCTGCAGGGCCAGGCAGTTGATGACCGTGCCCAGCATGCCCATGTAATCGGCCCTGGCGCGGTCCATACCGCCCTCGGACAGGGTGGCGCCGCGGAACATGTTGCCCCCGCCGACGACGATCGCCACCTGGACGCCCTCGCGCACCGCCTCGGTGATCGAGTCGGCCAGGTGATCGACGACGACGGGGTCGATGCCCAGCGGCTCGCCGCCGGCGAACGCCTCACCGGACAGCTTCAGCATCACCCGCTTCCAGCGAAGCTGGTTCCGAGCCGGAGCGGCCGCCGTCGTGGCGGGCTCCTGGTTGTCCTGCACGGCGGCGGCCTCCCTCTCTAGGCGGTTCGTGGAACTGGAGAACTGGCTCCAGCCTATGCCTGACCGACCTTGAACCGGACGAAGGCCTGGACCTGCACGCCGTTCTCCTCGGCGTACTTGCCCACGGACTTCTTGTTGTCCTTGACGAAGGCCTGCTCCAGCAGCGTGAAGTCCTTGTACCAGGCCTTGACCCGGCCGTCGACGATCTTGCCGATCGCGGCCTCGGGCTTGCCCTCCTCGCGGGTCATCTCCTCGAAGAGCTTGCGCTCCTTGTCGATGACGTCGGCGGGGACGGAGTCGGCCTTGAGGTACTGAGGGGCCATGGCGGCGGCGTGCTGCGCGATGTCCTTGGCCACCTCGGCGGCCGGCTTGTCGAGCTGCACCAGCACGCCGACGGTCGGCGGCAGCGCCGGGTCGGTCTTGTGCATGTAGGCGCCGACGTAGCCGCCCTCGAGCACGGCGAAGCGACGGATCTCGATCTTCTCGCCGAGCGCGGCGTTGGCGGCGTCGAGGTGCTCCTTGACGGCCTTGCCGTCGAAGGAGGACTCCAGCAGCGCCGCGACGTCGGCCGGCTTGGTGGCCAGCACGTGGGCCACGACCTGGGCCGCGAGCTCCTGGAAGCGCTCGCCCTTGGCCACGAAGTCGGTCTCGCAGTTGAGCTCGAGCAGGGCCGCGGCGGAGTCGCCGTCCTGCTCGAGCGCGACGAGGCCGTTGGAGGCGGTGCGCGCCTCGCGCTTGCCGACGTCCTTGGCGCCCTTGAGACGGAGCAGCTCGATCGCGCGGTCGAAGTCGCCCTCGGCCTCCTCCAGAGCCTTCTTGCAGTCCATCATGCCGGCGGCGGTGATCTCGCGGAGCCGCTTGACGTCGGCCATGTTCACGGAAGCCATTGCTTTTCCTTGTGGGATGTCGGTGATGTCGTCGTGCGTCGGGCGGGCGCCGCCGCTCGGGCACCCACCCCTGTCGTTACGGCACCGCGTGCCGCACAGAAGCCGGTACGCGTCCCGTGCCCGTCAGAGCGGGCCCGGAACGTCCTGCTCGACCCGCCCC